>JBKHIW010000296.1:0-3417 GCA_046538465.1 Desulfobacteraceae bacterium
GGTTTGGTGAGATAATCGGCCGCCCCGCAGGCAAGGCCCTCTTGGCGGTCAGCGACCTGCCCCTTGGCGGTAAGCAGAACCACCGGGATCCCGGCGGTCTGCGGATCTCCTTTGATCAATCGGCACAACTCGAAGCCGTCAATGTCAGGCATAATCACATCCAGGAACACCAATGAAGGCCTCTCTTTTTTTATCAAATCCAGCGCTTTCCCTCCTCCAGGCGCTGAGAGTATCTCCACCCCCTGCTTCTCCTCGAGTTCCTCAAGTGTCTGCTCAAGCAAGGTCCGCACATGCACCTCATCATCGATAATCACTATCTTCGGCGGCATAGATCTTTTCCTCCCTTTTGACTCCTTGACGCCTTGAGAAAGCCTTGGTTGGGTCGGCAGGAGCCGTGCATCCGGGAGGGAGGGTCACCACGAAACAGCTCCCCCGCCCGGGTTCAGATTCCACCGATATACGTCCGCAATAGTGCTTTATTATCTCCCGGCAAACCGCAAGCCCAAGGCCGCTTCCCGAAGCAGGACGCCTTCCGCCCGTCCGCCCGTGTACCTGATGAAAGCACTCGAACACCAACTCCCTTTCCTCCCTCGAAATTCCCGGACCCGTGTCCCTTACACTCAACTCTACCCCGCCCTCCGGAAGGCTCCCGGCTGCGATCTCCACGAACCCCTCCTCGGTGACCTTGGCTGCATTGTCCAAAAGGTTGACTAACACCTGGACTATCCTGTCCCTATCCACCACCAATACAGGCAAAGGCTCACGAATGTGGACCCTCAGTTCCACATTCGGCTTTTCCGTCAACACGCCTTCGGCCGCCTCCAAGGCCTCACGGATGCAGCTGGACACCGCAACCGGCTTTTCATGCCAGGCTACTTTTCCTGCTTCAATCTTTGCAAGGTCCAGCACTTCATCGATTAACCTGGTGAGCCTCTCTCCTTCCCTGATGATAATTTCCAAATTGGAATGAACGCGCTCAAACTTCTCAAACGCAGCCTTGTCGTCCGAAAGTGCGGCCCTTGGTATTGAGTCAAGGTCCCTCTGAAGGAGCCGGGCAAAGCCGATAATGGAAGTCAAAGGAGTACGAAGCTCGTGACTGACAGCTGAGAGGAAAAAAGACTTTAAGCGATCAAGCTTCCTTAGGCGTTGGTTTGCCTCCTCCAGCTCCTCGGCCTTGGAAGCGAGGTCCCTGGTGCGGTCCGCCACTTGGCTTTCCAGTCCCCGCCTGAGTGCTATAGTCTCTGCGGCCGAGGAATTGAAGTGCTCGGCGAAATCCACCAATTCCTGTTCATTGCTCCCCAGGTATAGTAGCTCAGCACCGCCCCGGCTGATGACCCTTACCGCCTTCAAGGTGGCGTCAAAGGCGCTTTTCACCGATCTGAAGTAAAGGGTCACCAGGAGAACAACAGTGAGAAAAGTAGTAAATAAAAACCCCGCCGTAAGAATCAATGAGACCCTGCAGAACGCAAGGAAGTAAACCAGCATGAGCATGCTGAAAAACACGATGGCCACAGCCACTACCACTTTGCGTCTCAATGAAATCCCGTAAACCTTCGGCCCAGGGATGGAACGCCTGGCCAATTCCTTTCGGCACTCGCTCCTGAGATCGGCTGTAAGCGCTTCGGTGATCACGTAACAGAAATAGCTGTAGAGTATTCCTGCAATGAGACCCCCTGATGCGGTGCTTACCATATGGGACCAGGATCGGCTGAAAAAATACTCCATTGAAAAGGAGGGTACAATCACCATAACCGCTATACATACAGCGATCATCATGTGATAGCGAGGGAAATGGGCCAGCAGCCTCAGCAGCTCCTCCAGGGAGCTGTCAGCCAGGCACTCCACCCCTTTCCCAGCCGCCCTGTTGATATTGCGGGGCACGCTCAAAAAGGCCGGGAAACCTGCCGCTTCCAACGCCCCGAAGCCCAGGCCGTGGAAAACAGTAGACAAGACAAGCATAAGAACCATGGTGGAGGTAAAGGCCGGAACAGTACCCGGCGGAAAAACATCAATAGAGAAATAAACAATAAAGAAGGCATAAGCAGCGGCAAAATACCCACTCAACGCCACAAAGGGCACGCATGCAAAGCAGTAGGACGTCCGCCGCGAGAAGAACCGAAATATGGGATTCATGGATTCCTCCCAAGGGGGGCAAATCTTGTTTGATCAATAAATCACCTCAAAGACCTCCACCGGACGACTGCGTCCCTTCACCGGCACCATCCCCATGGGCAGAAAGCGGAACCTCTCGCCGGCGGCCTCTTTTACGGCACGGCTGACCAGGATCTGTCCACCACGGGCCTCTGCCTGCAGCCTGGCTGCGACATTGACCTCGTCGCCTATGGCCGTATAGTCCAAATGGCTGGGAGAGCCTATGTTGCCTACCACAACGAGCCCTGAACTCACCCCCATCCCTGTGTGGAAGTTGCTCCTGATCCATGGATCATCAATGGTCTGAATTCGCCTCTGCATTGCTACGGCCGTTTCCAAGGCGGTCTCCTCCTCTCCGCCTGCACTGACCGGAGCGCCGAAGAGGGCTACTATCATATCCCCCACGAACTTGTTCACTGTGCCGTTCCGATTGAATATCTCCTCCACCATGGCGGTGAAATATTTGTTGAGGTGCCGGACCACTTCTTCAGGGGCCAGGGCCTCGCATGTGCTCGAGAATCCCCTTATATCAGAGAAAAGAACCGCGATGTGACGGCTCTGCGGTTGGAGTGAGGCATCCCCTCCCTCCGCCATTATGGTCTCTACGATCTGGGGCGCCACGTAGCGTTCCAGATTCCCCCTGACCCTTTCCTGCTGAATGCGCTTTTCATGGAGAAGGGCGTTTTCCACGGCCGAGGCCGCCTGCCCGGCCAGTGTGGTGAGCAGGGTGAGGTCTTGGGCAGTGTACTCCTTTGGACGTTCATTGCTCATGTTGATTACCCCGAAAACGCGGTCTTTGCTCTTGAGCGGGGCGCACATCAGGGAGTGAACCCGTACCCGGCCGGGCTTGAACCTGGGGTCCGCAGGAGCGTTGTTGACAATCTCAGGAACTCCGGTGGATAAAACATGACCGGCTATGCCTCTGCCGCGCTTCAGTAAGGTCTTCTCCTGATTCTCGGTTCCTACGGCGGCGACTATTCTGAGGAAGCCGTCGCTCTCGTCTGCAAGCATCAATGATGAGCTTGTAGCCTGTACGGAGCCCATGGCCTCATTGAGTATCACCCCCGCCACTTCGCTCAGCTCGAGTCGGGAGGAAATACTCTCAGAGAGACGATGAAGGAGATGGAGCTCTTTGTAACGCTCCAATGTCTCTGCAGCCAAAGACCTCCGCTCGAGCTCTCTATGGGCCAAATGCATTATCAGATCAACCGCAACCCGGGCCCCCGCCCCTCCGTACACCCACCCGAGGGTCCTTCCCTCCAGCAC
>JBKHIW010000297.1:0-3401 GCA_046538465.1 Desulfobacteraceae bacterium
ACCGTAGAGCTGGCTCGCCAAGGTCTTGTTCGGGGCTATCACCAGGGTGGGCCTCTGGTCCGTGGCGATCACCCGCGCCATGGTGAACGTCTTGCCCGAGCCGGTGACCCCTAGGAGTACTTGGTGGCGCAGGCCTTGTTCCACTCCCCTGGACAGGGTCTCAATGGCCTCGGGCTGATCCCCGCAGGGCCCGAACTCCGTCTCCAGCCGGAAAGGCCCTTGATCCGGACTCTTATGGATATCTGTCTGCGGCAGGCTCATCTCCAGGATCTCGCTCATCCCGCCTCGAAGCGCCACCGGGTCCCTTCAGGGCCGTCTTCCAGCACCACTCCCCGCTCCCGCAAAAAGTCCCGGATCCCGTCCGCCTTGGACCAGTCCTTGCGGGCCCTGGCCTCGGACCTCTCATTTATCAGGCGTTCGACCTCCTCCGGATCAGGCCTTTCGCCGGCCCCGGAGGCCTCCTGGAAAAACGAGGCCGGACTTCTCTGGAGTACGCCCAGGATCCGGGCCGCCAGCAGGAGCCGCCTTCGCTCCTCGGCCAGGGATTCCTTTTCCATCCCTGCTCCCCCGGCCGAGTCCATGCTCCTGTTCAGGTCCTTGACCTTGTCGAAGATAAGCCCTATGGCCCCGGCGGTGTTAAGGTCGTCGTCCATGACCTCCACGAAGCGGCCCAAAAACCCGGGCTGCGGATCTCCAGCCAACGCGCCTTGAACGGTTCCCGCCCCCGGGTCCGCCGGTCCAAGAAGGACCTCCATCCTCTCCAGGGTCCGGTAAATACGCGCCAGCCCTGAGTGGAGCTCCTCCACGGTCCGGTGGGCGAAGTCCAGAGGGCTGCGGTAGTGCTTGGAGAGCAGAAAGAGCCGCAGTACTTCCGGGTGATATCGCTCCAGGGCGTCCCTGATGGTGAGGAAGTTCCCGGTGGACTTGGACATCTTCTCCGATTCCACGGTCACAAAGCCGTTGTGCACCCAATAGCGGGCGAACCCTCCGCCCTTGGCCGCAATGGCCTGGGCCCTTTCATTCTCATGGTGGGGGAAAAGGAGGTCCCTTCCTCCCCCGTGGATATCGAAGGTCTCGCCGAGGAAGCGGTTGCTCATCACGGAGCACTCCATGTGCCATCCCGGCCTCCCAGGCCCCCAGGGGCTCTCCCATGCAGGCTCGCCGGGCTTGGCCGACTTCCACAAGGAAAAATCCATGGGGTGGTGCTTCCTCTCATCCACCGCCACCCGGCTCCCGGCCTTCATGTCCTCGATGCGCCTCCCGGAGAGCGCTCCGTATCCCGGGAACCGATCAACGGAAAAGAAGACGTCCCCGTCCACTCGATAGGCGTACCCCTTTTCCAGGAGGGCCCGGATCATCTCGATCATGTCGCCGACATATTCCGTGGCCCTGGGCTCATGGTCCGCCCTTTCCACCCCCAGCCGGTCCATGTCCTCGTAAAAGGCCTGTATGTAGCGGGCCGCCACCTCGGCCGGATCCATACCCAGCTCCGAGGCCCGGTCTATGATCTTGTCGTCCACGTCGGTAAAGTTGCGCACATAGGTCAGCCGGTAGCCCCTGGCGCGGAGGTACCTGGCCAGCACGTCGAACACAATGGCCGAGCGGGCGTGGCCTATGTGGCAGAGGTCGTAAACCGTTACTCCGCAGACATACATCCCCACCTCTCCGGGGCTCAACGGCTGAAAAACCTCCTTGCGCCGGTGCGCGGTATTGTAAAGCATAAGAGCCATTCACTACTCCTCGCCGTCCCGGCCCCGGGGCGTCAGGCTCACCACGGCAAAGGCCTCCATGGCCTCTCCCCGGCCGCAGTATCCCAGGCCTTCGGTGGTGGTGGCCTTTACATTCACCCTTTCCCGGGCCTCCATCAAGGCCCGGGCCAGGCGGTCCCTCATGGCCGGGATATAGGGCGAGAGCTTGGGACGCTGAGCCACCACAGTGGCGTCCAGGTTGTTCACCCCGTAGCCCTCGGAGCGCATCTCCCGGGCCACGGTCTCCAGCAGTCCTATGCTGTCCGCCCCCCGGTAGGAAGGATCGCTGTCCGGGAACCGCCCCCCGATGTCGCCCTTTCCCAAGGCCCCGAGCACGGCGTCGATGACCGCATGGACGAGCACATCCGCGTCCGAGTGGCCTTCCAGCCCCACGTCCGAGGGCACCTCCACCCCCCCAAGAACAAGCGGACGTCCACGGACAAGCCGGTGGACGTCGTTGCCGAATCCGATGCGGATCAACTCGCTCCCGGACCTCCTCTGAGTCCCTTGGTCAGTGACAAGTACTGCATGTACCGCCGGTGCATCCGGAACACGAAGGGCCTCCGCCCGAGGCCGGAGAATAAGACTCCCCCGACTTGAAGCTGCAGGCGGACATCACCCTGTGAACATCAGTCCCGCTGCATTGGGGACAAGCGACCTCATCCCCTCCGCCGATCACCAGACACTCGAACACACGATCGCATCGATCGCACTTGTATTCATAAATGGGCATCTTCCATCCACCCCCTATTATATATAATTATGCGCATACCTCGCGGGCCTCTCAGAACTACTTTATCTCTTGAACAGCAGTTCATCGACCATCTCGCAGAGCAGGTGCCCGGCAAAGATGTGCGCCTCCTGGACCCTGGCGGTCTTGGGGGAGTCCGCCACCAGAGGGATGTCCACCAGCTCCCTCAACGCGCCCCCGTCCCCGCCCATGAGGCCTGCGGTGTAAATCCCTCGCCGCCTCGCTGTCTTCACCGCCTGGATCACATTCCTGGAGTGCCCGCTGGTGCTTATGGCCAGCAAGATATCGCCCTCCAGGCCCACGGCCTTGACCTGCTTGGAGAAGACTTCTTCAAAAGAATAGTCATTTCCGATGCTGGTGAGTATGGAGCTGTCCGTGGTAAGGGCCAGGGCCGGAAGAGGCGGCCTCTCCAGCACGAACCTGTTTACGAACTCGGCGGCGATATGCTGCGAATCGGCCGCGCTGCCGCCGTTTCCGCATATCATCAGCTTCCGGTCCCGTCTGAAGGCCTCGGTTATGCGCTCGGCCAGATGAACAAGCTCCTGCATATTCCGGCGGGTGAAGACCTCCTTCACCTCCAAGCTCTCTTTCAGGGCCTGTTCTATCAATGACTCCATGGGCTCTCGACCGTCCGCAGGGCCGGCCTGCGGCAGGACCGGTCCGATAATTCAAGATATGTACGCGCAAGGAATATGTCAACAAAGGCTGTCTTGGAGGCGTCAAGCCCCTCAACACCCCGGGACCGGCTGGGACAAGGCCAGGCTGCGGACTGCGTCGGCCACGGCACTGATGTCCCCGTCTCCTATGGTGCGCACGTCCAGCAGGACCCTCTCGTTTTCCACCCGGCCCAGCACCGGGGGGTCCCAGGCCCGGAGTGCGGCCTCTATCTCATGGGCCGCCAT
>JBKHIW010000012.1:0-15447 GCA_046538465.1 Desulfobacteraceae bacterium
CCCAGGCCGAAATGGAAAACATGAAGAGGCGGCACCAGCGGGAGAAGGAAGAGTGGCGGAGATTCGCCACGGAAAAGCTTATCAAGGAGATCCTGCCTGCGGTGGACAACCTGGAAAAGGCGGTGGGGCATTCTAAGGAGAGCGACTCCCTCGAGTCCTTAAAAGAGGGCGTTGAGCTGACGCTCAAAGGGCTGAAAGAGGCCTTGGAGAGGGTAGGACTTTCAGAAATCAAGGCAGAGGGGGAGCATTTTGATCCCAATTACCACGAGGCCATTTCCATGCAGGAACACCCGGAAAAGGAATCCGGGAAGGTGCTGCAGGAACTTCAAAAGGGCTACACGCTGAACGAGCGTTTGATCAGACCTGCAATGGTGGTGGTGTGCAGCGGCGGACCGGATCAAGGGGGTGGAGATCAATGCCCCGATAATGAATCCTCTGAAAATAAAGAGAATATTTAAATCCTGGGATGACACAATTAGGAGGAAAAAATGGGTAGAATCATAGGAATCGATCTTGGAACAACGAACTCCTGCGTGGCTGTTATGGAGGGAGGCGATCCCGTGGTGATAGCCAATGCAGAGGGGAGCAGAACCACCCCCTCGATGGTGGCGTTCAATGATAAAGGGGAGCGCCTTGTCGGTCAAATCGCCAAGCGGCAGGCCATAACCAACCCTACCAACACGATTTTTGCGGTAAAGAGATTGATAGGGCGCAAATATGATTCCAAAGAGGTACAGAGGGACATCAACAACCTGCCGTATAAGATTTCAAAGGCGGAAAACGGCGACGCACATATCGAGGTACGGGGAAAGACGTACAGTCCGGCTGAGATCTCGTCCATGATCCTCCAGAAGATGAAACAAACCGCCGAGGACTACCTCGGCGAGGAGGTCACCGAGGCGGTCATCACGGTGCCCGCTTACTTTAATGACAGTCAGAGGCAGGCAACCAAGGACGCGGGCAGGATCGCCGGGCTCAAGGTGGAGCGCATCATCAACGAGCCCACCGCGGCATCCTTGGCCTACGGCCTGGACAAGAAGGGCGACAAGAGGATAGCGGTATTCGATCTAGGAGGGGGCACGTTCGATATCTCCATCCTAGAGATCGGAGAAGGCGTCTTCGAGGTGAAGGCCACTCACGGGGACACCCATCTGGGCGGCGAGGACTTTGATCTGCGGGTGGTGGACTATCTGGCGGATGAATTCAAGAAAGACCAAGGGATCGATCTCAGAAACGACAAAATGGCCCTCCAGAGGCTGAAGGAGGCGGCAGAAAAGGCCAAGATGGAGCTCTCCGGTTCCCACGAGACCGATGTCAATCTGCCCTTTATCACCGCTGATTCAAGCGGCCCCAAGCACATGAACATCAGACTCACCAGGGCCAAGCTGGAGCAGCTGGTCGGCGATCTGGTGGAAAAAGTGACCGAACCGTGCAAGACCGCACTCAGGGACGCGGGGGTCCAGGCCGGGGACATCGATGAGGTGATACTGGTGGGCGGCATGACCCGTATGCCCAAGGTCCAGGAGAAGGTAAAGGAGATCTTCGGCAAGGAGCCCACCAAGGGGGTGAACCCGGACGAGGTGGTGGCTATAGGCGCTGCAATCCAGGCGGGCGTGCTCAAGGGCGACGTCAAGGACGTGCTCTTGCTGGACGTCACTCCGCTCTCCCTGGGTATCGAGACCCTGGGAGGAGTGTTCACCAAGCTGATTGAAAAGAACACCACCATCCCCACCAAGAAGAGCCAGATATTCTCCACCGCTGCGGACAATCAGCCGGCAGTGGAAATCCACGTGCTCCAGGGCGAGCGGGAGATGGCCGCTGACAACAAGAGCCTGGGCAGGTTCCAGCTGGTGGGTATCCCTCCGGCTCCCAGGGGCGTCCCCCAGATCGAGGTGACCTTTGATATTGACGCAAACGGAATCGTGAACGTCTCGGCCAAGGACCAAGGCACCGGCAAGGAGCAGTCCATCAAGATCACGGCCTCGAGCGGGCTGAGCGAGGAAGAGATAGAGCAGCTGGTCAAGGACGCCGAGATGCACGCCGAGGAGGACAAAAAGAAGAGGGAGCTGGTGGAGGCAAAGAACATCGCGGACAGCCTGATCTACTCCACCGAGAAATCCATAGGAGAAGTCGGGGACAAGCTCGATGACTCGACCAAGGCGAACATCAACAGCGCCGTTGAAAACCTCAAGAAGGCGATGGAAGGCGATGACGCCGCGGAAATAAAGAAAAAGACCGAGGAGCTCACCCAGGCCTCCCATAAGCTGGCCGAGGCCATGTACAGCCAGGCGTCTCAGCAGGCTGCAGGAGGAGAGGCGGCTGGTGGGACAGGCGCTGCCGGCGGAGAGGCAGGCGGTGAGGGCTCCCAGGACGAAGATGTGGTGGATGCGGACTTTGAGGAAGTCAAGAAGTGATGCATGGAAGGAACCCAAGACCCTTACTCCTCAAGGCTGTCCCCGCTCTGGCAGCGGGGGCGGCCTTTTTTTTCTCCCTGGCCGGGTGCCAGCCCAAGGCCCCGTCTGAGATACGGCGCCTACCTGAAGAACCTGCCGCAAAAACAGCCTATGAACAAGGCTTGGAGCATGAACACCGCGGCGAGGACCAAAAGGCCTTCGAGGCCTATCGCCGATACGTAGAGGCCGAGCCGGAGGCCGAGGAGGCCCCGGACGCCCTTCACCGAATGGCACGAATCAAACAGCGGGAGCGTCGGTTCGAGGAGGCCCTCTCAATCCTGGAGCGCATATCCGAAGACTACCCGGATTACGCCAGGGCGGTCCTCGCGCAGTACAACATGATGGAGGCCCTCTTCCATCTGGACCGTCTGAAGGAGTGCAGGGAAAAGGCGGATCAATGGCTCCAACGGAACCCCGGCCATGACCTCGAAGGCCACGTGCTCTTTCTCATGGGCCGCGCGGAAGAGGGGCTGGGCGATTACACCGCGGCCATCCGCCTTTATTCAAGGGCCGCCCGGCTTCTCACTTCCGCGCCACACAAGCTCAAGGAGCTGGAGCACAAGGTCAAGGACCTGATCGAGTCAGCCTCCTTGGAAGATTTGAAGGCCATGAGGACCGAGGCCGAGCCCGGCCCTTTCCTGCCCTTGGTCCTCCTCCGGACCGCCCGGCTTCACCTTGCTGCGGACGAGCTTCCAGATGCCAGGGAAGCAGCCAAGGCGCTGATAGAAGCGGCTTCAGACCCTGACTTGGTCCTTGAGGGAAGAAAGATCCTGGCTCGCATTGATGAGGACCTGATCGCAGGCAAAGGCAGGATAGGATGCCTTCTTCCCCTTACCGGCCCGTTCGCCATATACGGCAAAGAGGCGCTGAACGGCATTCAGTTGGCCGCCTCTGATTGGAAGCGGCCGGAATCAGGTCCTGAAATCGAGCTCCTCATTCGGGATACCAAGGGATCCGACAGGACCGCAGCAGCAGCGGTCGAGGAGCTCGCCCGGGAGCAAAGAGTCAGCGTCATAATAGGGCCGCTGGCCGGAAGGGCGGCAGAGGCGGCCGCGGAAAAGGCACAAGAGCTGGGTGTCCCCATAATCGCCTTGTCACAGCGGGAGGAGATACCCGAGACAGGTGAAATGGTCTTCCGCAACTTCCTCACTCCGTCGGCCCAAGTGGATGTCCTCGCCGAGACCGCTGTCTGGGACCTCGGGATAAGGCGCTTCGGAGTCCTTTTCCCTGAAAACGCATACGGCAATCTCTTCATGGGGCTGTTCCAGGACAAGGTGGAGGAGTTGGGCGCTGAGGTCACCACAGTCGAATTCTACCCTACAGACAAGACCGACTTCGCAGGCGAGGTAAGGCGCATGGTCAAGTTGGACCGCCCTTTTCCCGGCTCAGCGGCACGGGGACAAGGGGGGTCGGGCAGTTCTTCAGAAGATGAACTCGAGCCCATAGTGGAATTCGAGGCTGTTTTCATACCGGATATTGCAGAGCGCGCCGCCATGATTATACCCCAGTTCCCCTTTCACAAGGTCCTAGGCCTCCGCTTTCTGGGCACCAGTCTCTGGCAGTCCGAAGACCTGATCGAGACCTCGGGGGACTATATCCAGGATGCGATCTTCCCTTCGGCCTTCTTTGAGGAGCTGGACTCCCTCTTGGTCCGCGACTTCACCAGCCGTTACAGGAGAATTTTCGAAGCCGCTCCCGGCCTTCTCGCCGCAACAGGCTACGATACCCTGAGCATAATCAAGCATGTCCTGGAAAGCCGCCGGGTGCTCACCAGAAAGGATATTCAAGAGGCCTTGGTCGAACTGGAGGGAGTCGAGGGGGTAACCGGCAGGCTCTCCTTTCGAAGCAGCGGCGAACTGGACAGGAGGCCCCTGGTACTCACGGTAAAGGGCAAGCGCTTTGAACCGTTTACTCCCCCTTTTGCGGCAACCTCGAAATCGCCGTCCGGGGGCCTGCCTGATTAGGCCTTGTCTTCTGCAGAGGCTGGTTCATCCTTTCGCCTCCGGGCGGTCCGGGCCACCAATATGCTTATCTCATATAGCAGCATCAAGGGGACGGCCATCATGAACTGGGTGACCACATCCGGGGGCGTCAGGATGGCCGATGCCGAAAAAATCAGAAGAAGAGCATACTTACGCTTCCGCCTCATCAGGTCCGGGGTTATCATCCCCATCTTGGCCAAAAAAAAGGACACCACGGGGAGTTCGAACACCAAGCCAAAGGCGAACAGGAGCTTGACCGCAAAGGAGAAGTACTCCTTAACCGATGGCAGGGCCTGAATATATTCGTTGGCAAAACCCAAGAAAAAGCGGAACCCGAAGGGAAAGACCACAAAGTATCCGAAAAGACTCCCTCCCACAAAGAGGAGGGTGGAGGTGACTACAAAAGGCACCACCAGACGCCTTTCGTGCTGATAAAGTCCCGGCGCCACGAACATGTAGAGCTGGTAAAAGATTACCGGGGCCGAGGCCAGAATCCCGGCGACCAGGGCGGTCTTGAGGTAAGCAAAGAACATCTCGGGAAGACCGGTGAAAATCAGCTGCTTGCCCTCGCTCAGATTCTCCTTGAGCGGGGAGACGAGGATCAGGAAAAGCTCTTCCTTGAAAAAGTAAGCGGCCGCAAATCCCACGCCCACGGAAATAGCACATCTTATCAAGCGCTTGCGGAGTTCCTCGAGATGGCTCAAAAAGGGCTGCTTCTCCTCGCTGTTCACGTCTTCCCCTTGTCTTTGTCCTTTGGCTCCTTTTCTTCCCGGTCTCTTTTTTCAGTGGTCTCTGAATCGTCGGCAGAGGCAACGGACTCTTCACCCGGCCCTGGAGCTCGATCATAAGGCTCTTCCGCCGGGGGTCCCACACCGGACCCATCCCCGGGACCCTCCGGCTCATGCTCCAGGGAGCGCCTTAAACCGCTCACAGTGTCGGTCATGTCGCGCTTGATCTCCTTGATCTCTTTGAAGTCCTCGCTCGTATCGAGGCTCTCCTTGATCTCCTCGGTGGCCTTTCTGAATTCGGCCATACCTTTCCCGAGGGCCCGCGCGAGATCCGGAAGCTTGCTCGGGCCGATCACGATCAGGGCGATCACCAATATGATGATAAGTTCGGGCATTCCTATGCCAAACATCGCTCCATCCTCCGCAAGAGG
Organism: Desulfobacteraceae bacterium; assembly: GCA_046538465.1. Taxonomy (GTDB): domain Bacteria; phylum Desulfobacterota; class DSM-4660; order Desulfatiglandales; family HGW-15; genus CAZYJR01. The sequence continues at coordinate 5,595 of JBKHIW010000012.1, forward strand.
CGCTCAGAGCTCGCGCGCCATGGCCGTCTCATCACAATCCGGGAATTTAGGGCATTTGAGGCAGTCCGCCCACACCTTGTGGGGCAGTATGGTCTTCTCCACCACCCTGAACCCCAGACGACTGAAAAACCCCTCTACATATGTCAGGGTAAAGAGCCGGGTGATTCCCAGGATAGCCGCCTCATCCATGCAGGCCCTTACCAGAAGGGTGCCGTAGCCCCTGCCCTGGGCTTCTTCCTCTACAGCGAGCGACCTGATCTCGGCAAGATCCTCCCAGCAGACGCCCAAGGCGCAAAACCCGAGCACCCTGTCTCTGTCCGCATCCTCCAGCACGTAGAAATCCCGGAGATGATCATATAGCTCACTCAAGGAGCGGGCAAGGAGCAATCCCTGGTCAGCATAGTGGTAAAGCAGCCGGTGGATGGGTTTTACATCTTTTACCAGGGCCTTTCGAAGCTGCGGTTCAATCAATCTCTGAGACAAAGCCTTCAATCCCCTCCTTGGTCCTTAGGCGTCTCGCATAAGCCTCGGCCTCATCCCGAGTCCCGAACCTCCCGCACCTGACCCTGAAGTAGGTCTCGCCCTGTATGGAGACGTCATAGAAGTACGCCGGGTGTCCTTTTTGCCTCAACTCCCGGCTCAACTCTTCGGCCGTACCGCGGGTCTCCAGTGCGGCGACCTGCACAGTGAAGCCGCTCTCCCCTCCGCCCGGGGGTCTGTAAAGGTCCGAACCCACTGACTGAGACTTCTGTCGAGGGCCTGGGGTCTCCTCGGCCGATGCGGAACCGCCGCTGCCCTCTTCTCCGGCCGCTGAAATCTCCTCCCGCTTGCGGGCCTGGTCCTTCTTTGCGGCCAGCTTGTCGTAAAAGGCAAGCTTGGGTTGTTCCATCTCCATTTCCAAGGGGGGAAGAGAAGTCCGACCGGCCTCGGTCGCCGCTCGTCTATCGCCGGGAAGAGAGCCCCTTCCCACCATGATTCCCAGGGCGAAGATCCACACCAGCAGAAACAGGAGCCCGCCGCTCCAGAGTAGTAAGCCCCCTGTTCCAAGCTCTATGTGGACTCTGCGAGCCCCCTTCTTTTCTTTGGTCCGCCTTCCAGCCATCAGGATCCGATCCTGTTCACATCTTCTCCGGAGCGTTCACTCCGAGCAACCACAACCCGGTTCTCAGTACCTCTCGAATCCCCGCCGCGAGGCAGAGCCTGGCCTTGCTGAGATGAACGTCCTCGGCCAGGATCCTGCACTCTGGCATCTTGGTGCCCAGATTGAAATACTTGTGAAAAGCCGCGGCCAGGTCGGTCAAATAGTAAGTCAGCCTGTGCGGCTCAAAATTCCTGGAGACCTCTTCCACCAGGTCAGGGAAGCGGGTCAGCAGCCGTATCAGTCCGGCCTCCTCTTCCAGCCTCAGCCCCTTGACCGCTTCCAGGGTGTTGTCCGGGAAATCGACCCCCGCCTCGGCGGCCTTCCTGAAGACGCTGCAGATCCGGGCGTGAGCGTACTGTACGTAATAAACCGGGTTGTCGCTGTCCCGACGCTTGGCCAGGTCCAAGTCAAAGTCCAAGGGCGAGTCATGATTTTTGATCAGAAAAATGAACCTCGCCGAGTCCACGCCCACCTCTTCGATGAGCTCCTTCAAAGTCACGTAATTCCCGGCCCGCTTGGACATGCGGACCTCTTCCCCGCCTTGCCAGAGCTTCACCAACTGGATCAACAGCACAGAGAGCCAATCCGGGGCCAGGCCCGCCGCTGCCAGGGCCGCCTTGACCCGCTTGACATAGCCGTGGTGGTCGGCCCCCCATATATTGACCGCCCCTGTGAACCCGCGCCCCCACTTGTTCAGGTGATAGGCGATGTCAGTGGCGAAGTAGGTGAACTCGCCGTCGTTCTTTCGGATCACCCGGTCCTTGTCGTCGCCGTACGCCGTGGTCTGGATCCACCAAGCCCCGTCCCTTTCATAGAGCTCCCCCCGCTCCTTGGCGCCTTCCAGGGCCTCGTTCAAAGCACCGGAAGCGACCAGGTCCCTCTCAGAAAACCAGGTGTCAAACCCGGTCCTGAACTCCTCGAGGTCCCGCTTTATCTCCTCCAGCATCCGCGCCCTGCCGAAGTCCGCGCACCGCTCCACCGCCTCTTCGACCTCAAGGCCTTCCAGATGCGCGGTTTCAGGCTCCATCTCCGAGGCCAAGTCGTCTATATAAGGGCCCCTATACCCCTTTTCCGGAAAGGGGTATTCCGTATCGCGCCGCCTTCTCCACCTGGCATAAATGGACTCTCCCAGGAGCCTGACCTGAGCGCCGGCGTCGTTTATATAAAACTCCCTTTCCACATCGTGCCCGCTGAAGGCCAGGATCCGACACAGGCTGTCGCCCAAGGCCGCCCCCCGGCCATGGCCCAAGTGCAACGGACCCGTGGGATTGGCGCTCACGAATTCCACCAGGATCTTCTTACCACGCCCCATGGTGCTCCGGCCGTAGTCAGGCCCAAGGGAGACCGCCTCGCACAGGGCCCTATGCCATTCCCTCAGGCGAATCACAAAGTTCAAGAACCCGGGGCCTGCGATATCCACGCTCTCGATAAGGTCTTCGTACCCCTGGATCCACTCGGCGATCACACCGGCGATCTCCCTTGGGGGCCGCTTCTGGGATGCCGCCAGGGTCAAGGCCAGGTTGGTGGCGAAGTGCCCGTGCTCAGGATTGTTCGGCACCTCCACCACGAAATCGGGCACCTCGGTCCTTGCCAGGGCACCCTGCTCGAAGCACGACTCCAATACACCTCTGAGGATTTCCTCCAGCTTGCGTTTCATCTAGCGTATATCTTTTCCCCGCTCCCGCCTATTGCGCAAAAGACCTCGTATGAAACGGTGCCGCAGGCCTCGGCCAAATCATCGCCCGTGATCGCGGCTCCATCCTGCACACCCAAAAACACTGCCTCGTCTCCGGCGGCCGCACCCGGAAGACCGGTCACATCGACCATAGTCAAATTCATGCAAACCCTGCCCACAATCGGCGCTTTAACCCCCTGTATAAGGACATTCCCCCGGTTGGAAAGCGCCCTTGGAACACCGTCGGAGTACCCGGCCGAGGTAACGGCTATCCTCCGCCCGCCCTCAGTGTAATAAGTCCTCCCATAGCTGACCGGGGTGCCCGCGGGGAGCCCTCTTACCTGGAGCACCCTTGCCTTCAGGCTCATAACCGGCCGCAATTTGAACGGTACCCTAAGCCCCGGCGTAGGAAGGCCGCCGTAGAGCAGTATTCCGGGCCTTACCAAGCCTAGATGCGCCTCGGGAAAACCCACGATCCCGGCGCTGTTGGCCAGGCTGCTCGCCTTCATGATACGGTCGCCGGACGCATCGAGGACCTTTTTGAACCGCCTGATCTGCTCGTCCGTGTAGGCCCGGTCAGTTTCATCTGCTGACGAAAGGTGGGAGAGCAGCCCTTCCGGCTCCAGCACCCCGGTGTCCAAGATCCCGGCCAAGACCGCCCCAGCCTTGTCGAACGGGACGCCCAGCCTTCCCATGCCTGTGTCTATCTTGAGCTGCACCCTGAGGCGCCTCTCCCGTTTCCGAGCCTCATCCGCCAAAAGCCCGGCCTGCGAAGAATCGGCCAAAACCGGTATCAGGTCGTACTCCGCGACCGCCTCGGCCTCTTCTCTTGTTCCCACTCCGCAGAGTACCATCACCGGCCGCTTGATCCCCCCTGACCTCAAGACCGCCCCCTCACCTGCAAAGGCAACCGCCAGGCGGTCGGCGCCCGCCGCCTCCAGACACTTCGCCGCCTCCACCAGACCGTGTCCGTAAGCGTCGGCCTTGACTACCGCTGCGATAGCCACCCTCGGGCCCACATGAGCCCGCACCGCCTCCAGGTTGTGGGCCAGGGCGTCCAGGTGGATTTCCACGCGGTTGGGCGAAACTCTCACATCTCCCGACCCCCGGTTCATTAGAAGGCGTAAAATTATCTGATCAGCAATGATTGTTCAAGGATTATGTCTTCGCTCCATTCGCTCCATCCTGATTGACAGCCCGCCCAAGGCTCACTAATATGTCGCACCATGAAACTGCTTTTCTGCCTGATCGGACTGGTCCTGGTGGTGGAAGGCATTCCCTACTTTGCCTTTCCGGATAAAATGAAACGATGGATGGGCCGCATCCAGGAGATCCCTGACGCCCATCTACGGGTGATGGGATTTACGGCCATGTGCGCTGGATTACTGATCGCCTACCTGTTTCGTTGATAAAATATTTGACTTTCCCTTTCAATTTCATTACAAATTACGGCTTTTGAATCGGATTCCCTGATTCGAATGTTTAACATAGAGGACTACCAGTTTGAGTTGCCCGAGGAATTGATCGCCCAGGAGCCCGCGCCGGACAGGACGGGTTCCAGGCTTTTCATGGTCGACCGGGAGAACACAGACTTCTCCGACCACCTCTTCAGGGATCTGCCGGGGCTGTTGAATCCGGGTGACCTCCTGGTAATAAACGATACCCGTGTGGTCCCTGCGAGGCTATACGGCCGCAAGGAGAGCGGGGGTCGGATAGAGGTGCTGGTCTTGGAGCCGGAGGCCATCGGCGGCCGATTCGACCTCCCCCACAAGTGCATGGTCAAGGCCTCCAAGCGGCTCCGAAGAGGCGCCCGCCTTTTCCTCGAACAGGATGTTCTCGGAACCGTGGAGGAGGCCGGCCCCGATGGTACGGCTTGGATAAGATTCTCAGGCCCCCGGGACCTGGAAGAAATATTGGAGGAAGAGGGCTCCATGCCGCTCCCTCCGTATATCAAGCGTTCCCCGGGCGACCCCAGGGGCACTTTGGACAAAGAGCGGTACCAGACGGTCTATGCCCGCCGGAGAGGTGCTGTGGCCGCCCCTACCGCAGGGCTCCACTTCTCAGAAGAGCTGATGGAGAGGCTCAAGGAGGCCGGGATTAATCTCTCCTCCGTCACTCTTCATGTAGGCTACGGGACCTTTAAGCCGGTGCGCACCCGGGACATCCGGGAGCACTCAGTGGGCGAGGAGGCCTACACCGTCCCTGAGGAAACAGCCGCGGCGGTGGAAAGGACGCGCAACACCGGAGGACGTGTGGTGGCTGTGGGAACCACCGTGGTAAGAACCCTGGAGACCGCTGCCGATGAAACGGGTCGCATAACCCCCGGCCAAGGCCGGACCGGGCTGATGATAACCCCGGGTTACAGGTTTCGGGTGGTGGAGGCTATGATCACCAACTTTCACCTCCCGAAGAGCTCTCTGCTCTTTCTAACGGCCGCCTTCGCCGGCCGGGACCTGATACTCAGGGCCTACGGGCGGGCGGTGAAGGAGCGTTATCGCTTCTTCAGCTACGGCGATGCCATGCTGATAGTCTGAATCAAGGAGCAGGGGGCTTAGCGGCGCTTGGACCGATTTGGTTTCTCAATCCTCGATGTATCCCGTGACACGGCCGCAAGGCGAGGCCGGTTGCTCACGCGAAGAGGAGTGGTGGAAACCCCGGTATTCATGCCTGTGGGCACACAGGGATCGGTCAAGGCCGTGGGTTCGGAAGAACTCGAGGAGCTGGGTGCGCGGATCATCCTGGCCAACACTTATCATTTATACCTGAGACCCGGGCATGAAGTCATAAGAAGGCTGGGAGGACTCCACCGCTTTATGTCATGGCCGGGCGCCCTGCTCACGGACAGCGGAGGATTTCAGGTATACAGCCTGGCCACCTTGAGATCGGTGAGCGATCAAGGCGTGCTCTTCCGATCGCACCTGGACGGCTCCAGGCACTTCCTGGGTCCTGAGCAGGCAATGGAGATCCAGGAAGCCCTGGATTCGGATATAGTCATGGCGCTTGACGAATGCGTCCCCTACCCCGCCGACAAGGCCCGGGTGGAGCAAGCCCTCAGGCGGACAAACCTTTGGGCGGCAAGGTGCCGCGAGCGTGGCGCAGGCCCGGGCCAGGCGCTTTTCGGCATCATCCAAGGCGGGATGTACGACGATTTGAGAGAGGAAAGCGCAGAGGCCTTAGTGGAAATGGATTTCGACGGCTATGCAGTGGGCGGGCTTTCGGTGGGGGAAGACAAGGAGACCAGGGAGCGGGTGCTGGCCCGGACCGTGCCGCTCCTGCCCCATGATCGGCCGATTTATCTGATGGGAGTGGGGGCTCCAGAGGATATTGTGGAGGCGGTCTGCCTCGGGGTGGACATGTTCGACTGCGTCATGCCCACCAGAAACGCCCGCAACGGGACCCTGTTCACCAGCCGGGGCCGTATGAGCATAAAGAGCGCTCGGTATGCCTGCGATGAACGCCCTGTCGACGAGGAGTGCGGGTGCCCGGTTTGCACCAGGTATTCCAGGGCTTATTTGAGGCATCTTTTCATGGCCAAAGAAATACTCGCATATCGATTGAACACCATCCACAACCTCTATTACTATCATGGGTTGATGGATTCCATAAGAGCGGCGGTGAGCGAAGATTCAATGCAGGAGTTCCGCAAACGGTTCTACCGGGAGCGGGACCCGGAAAATAGTGAAACGGAGGTTTAGTAATGAATTTTTTGGCCTATGCAATGGGCACCGGCGGATCCGGTGCCGAAGGAGCGGGAGGGGGCCTCGGGGCCTTTATTCCGCTTATCCTGATGTTCGCCATTTTCTACTTCCTGCTGATCAGGCCTCAACAGAAAAAGGCCAAGGAGCACAGGAACATGATCGCCTCCATCAAGCAAGGCGACCGGGTGGTGACCTCGGGTGGGCTGCACGGCAGGATCACCGGGCTGAAGGACGACGTGGTAACCTTGGAGATAGCGCCTAAGGTCAGGGTCAATGTCAGCAGGGGCTCCATAGCCGGGGTCGCGAGTCGCAAGGAGTCCTGAAAAAGACCTTAGGCGCATAAGGGGCGACCGGCTCCTGCAGCACGGCACGTCGGCCTGCTGAGATCCGGACGCACTGAAAATTGGAGACCGGAAACGCCTGATCAAGGAGTGAGACGTGTTCAAGAACCTGGGCTGGCGAGCGGTAGCGGCCGCGTTTATCATCGTTGTTGCGCTTGTCTATCTTACGCCTTCTCTGAGCCGGGACCTGCCGTCATGGTGGTCGAGATTCCTGCCTACTGAGAAGATAAACCTGGGTCTGGACCTGCAGGGCGGGATGCACCTGGTCCTGGAGGTAGAGGCCACGAGGGCGGTGGAGAGCAACCTGGAGCGGGTAGTGGAGGAAATCAAGCATGATCTCCGCAAGGAGCGCATGCGATACCATACCCTTGAGAGGCGCGGCACCGAGGGCATAGACATCCTCCTGATGCGCGCCGAAGACGTGGAGGCCTTCCGGGACCTGGCTGAATCCAACTACCAGGACTTCGAGGTGACCGCATCCAGACAGGGAGAAGAGGGCTACCCGCTGAGGATGGCCCTCAGACCCAAGGCCGGAGATCGGATAATGGATCTCGCCACTGATCAAGCCCTCCAGACCATACGCAACCGCATCGACGAGTTCGGGGTGAGCGAACCCGATATCAGGCCCCAGGAGGAAAATCGCATACTCATTCAGCTCCCCGGCATAAAGGATCCCAATCGCGCGCTTGATTTGATCGGAAGGACCGCGCTCCTCGAATTCAAGCTGGTGGACGAAGAGCACAGCCTGGAGGACGCCCTGGAGGGGGACGTCCCCCCGGGAAGCGAAATCCTCTACAACACCGAAGATGATCCGGAGACAGGGAGGCGAAGCAAGACCCCCTTCCTGCTCAAGAGACGGACCCTGATGACCGGAGAGTACGTAACCGACGCCCGGGTCCAAATCGACAGCCAGTACGGGGAGCCCTATGTGTCTCTTACTTTTGACGCACGAGGGGCGAGGCTCTTCGAGCGTATAACCGAGGACCATGTGGGAGAAAGGCTGGCCATCATCCTGGACAACAATGTCTATTCCGCCCCGGTGATCCAGGAGAGGATATCGGGCGGCAGGGCCCAGATAACCGGGCGCTTCACCATGGAAGAAGCCAAGGACCTGGCCATTGTACTCCGGGCCGGAGCCCTGCCCGCACCGGTCAGAATACTCGAAGAGAGGACCGTGGGGCCCAGTCTGGGCCAGGATTCCATCAACAAGGGCTTTAAGTCCATGATCATCGGCGGCTGCGTGGTGTTGATATTCATGGTCATCTACTACGGCCTGTCCGGAGTGGTCGCGAATATGGCCCTGCTGCTCAATGTGGTTTTTATCATGGCGGGTCTTGCGTTTTTCGGGGCCACCCTCACCCTCCCCGGGATTGCGGGTATCATCCTCACCATAGGTATGGCGGTGGACGCGAATGTCTTGATCTTCGAGCGTATAAGGGAGGAGCTCAGGCTGGGCAAGCCTCCCCGGGCCTCGGTGGAAGGGGGGTATTCCAAGGCCATGGTCACCATCCTTGATGCCAACGCCACTACCTTCATAGCCGCCCTGGTGCTTTTCCAGTTCGGTACCGGGCCTGTTCGAGGCTTTGCAGTCACCCTCAGCATCGGCATAGTGGCGAGTTTTGTAACCGCGGTCTTCATGACCAAGATAGTCTTCGATTACCTTTTCGTGCAGAAGCGTTGGAAGCGGCTCAGTATATGACCATCAGGAGATAAGGCATGGAGTTCATCAAGCCTGGGATCAATATCGATTTTATCGGGCGCAGGAAGATCGCCTTTGCGCTCTCCCTCGTCCTCATAGCCCTCACCGTTATCGTATTGGTGTGGCGGGGAGGGCCGAATTACGGGGTGGACTTCTCAGGCGGGGTCCTGATCCAGATCAAGCTGGACCAACCCAAGAGCCCGGCGGAGATAAGAGACGCTTTTGAGTCCCCCGTACTCAAGGAGAGTATTATCCAGGAGTTCGGGGATGAAAGCGAGGCCGAGTATATGATCCGGGTTCGACAGCCGGAGGCGGAGCTGGCCGACCTGAACGAGAGGGCCCAGGAGGCCCTTACCCAAGCCTTCGGCCAAGGAGTGGAGATCCGCCGCGTGGAGATGGTCGGCCCCAAGGTGGGCGAAGATCTCCGGCAGAAGGCACTTTTCGCCATCTTCTACGCCATCCTTTTCATCGCTATTTACATCTCCGGCCGCTTTGAGCTCAAATGGGCCATGAGCATGATAATGGCCCTCAGCCTGGCCGTGGTGGTATACGGGGCCTCCATGCTGGGGGTCAGCGTCACCTGGCTTATAATATTGGCACTCCTGGTGACCCTTGCCTTGTGCTGGTTCCTCAGGCTCAAATACGCCATGGGGGCCCTGGTGGCCCTGATTCACGACGTCACCATAGTGGTGGGGGCATTCGCCCTGAGCAACCGGGAGATCTCACTGGCCACAATAGCGGCGTTCCTGACCATAGTTGGATACTCGCTAAACGACACCATAGTGGTATTCGACCGGATAAGGGAAAACACCAGGCGGTTTCGAAGGAAAAATTTCGAGGAAGTAATGAATACCAGTATCAACGAGACCTTGAGCAGGACCATATTGACCTCCACAACCACTCTTATTGTGGTGGTCGCCCTGTTCGTGCTGGGCGGAGGGGTGATACACGACTTTGCATTTGCGCTCCTCGTAGGGGTCCTGGTAGGAAGCTACTCGTCGGTGTTTGTTGCAAGCCCTATCCTTCTGGCATGGCAGGATCGGTTTTCCGGCGCCAAAAAGGCCGGAAGGAAAAAAGCCGGCGCTTAGAGGGGTTGCCTCTTGGCACGAAAAGGCGCACGCAAGCGCCGCGGCCGGGGCCTTTTCTGGACTCTCCTCCTGCTGGGGGCGGCTGCCGCGGCGGGGATTTTCTGGCTTTGGACCTGCTTGTACGCCCCTGAGCAGCGCCTCCACTCCATTCTAATCGCCCGAAACGGGAACCCGCTCAGGCTCCTTGACGGGGAGACGGTCATCCTCAGGC
>JBKHIW010000298.1:0-3394 GCA_046538465.1 Desulfobacteraceae bacterium
TCATTCCTTCGGTGAGGATTGCCGGTCCGCGGGTGGCCCACTGGCCGGAGCCGGACCCCTCTTGGCCTTCAAGACGCCCCGTCTCGTCGGCATCCCTGACTCGGGATTCGGGTATCCCCCATCGGCTTTCTGGCTCCTTACTTATCCCCACGGCTCTGTCTCGGCTCCTCCCCGTTGTCACCGCCACCTCTCGTCCACTGCTTCCCACGCCCCAGCGGCGTTACCAGTGCGCCCGGGTCTCATTCCCCGGTCCTCAGGGTTTTACCCTCCACTCTGTTACCAGGCTTCTCAGGCCCTGAATCATCAGTACTCCCCGTGGATCTGCCACCCTCTGGCCCCTCCCCGCTTCGGGTCCTCCTTATCGGGTCGGTTTTCTACCGCCTCTGACAGCATCTAGCGCCAGGCCAGTAGGGCTTCCCTGGGTAAGACGCAGCACCTCCCCATATACCGTCCGACTTCACTTCGGTTCGGTTCACCGGATATCAGGCCTCGCTCTCCTACGCCTGCTCGACCTCCTCCCCGCTGCCATATAGTCGGTTCGCTGTTCACTACGTACATGGGTTCTGCCTCATGCTTCCTCCAAACGGCCCATTACTGGTAACCGCCCTTGCCTTCTTCGCATTGCCCTTCCGTCCGGTAACGGCGGGCAGTTTTACTCCCAGCCTCGCAGCCGGAAGTGCGGCCACTGCATAATGCCAGGCGCACGTCTAAGAGAACACGCATCCGTTTTCACGGCGGAAAAGGTCTCGGAAATCACCCGGCTCCCGGAGGAAAAAATCAGGGAAGCGGCGCTTCTCTATGCAACCACCAAACCTGCAGCCCTGCACCACAGGGTCGCTGTTGAGCACAACATCAATTCCACCCAGACCGACCGCGCCCTGGCCATCTTACCCGCCATCACCGGCAACCTGGACAGGAAAGGCGCAAACGTTTTCCCGCAGCACCTGCAAGGCTGTATACCCACCGTGGCCCTCGCGGGTGTGGGCCCGTGGCTCAAACCGCCTCCGGAGGTTGAAAAAAAGAGGATAGGAGTGGATCAATATCCCCTGATCTCCGGGGGGAGGCATATTGCATACTTCCACTCTGAAGGACGCCAGGTTCCTTCTCTCAGGAAGCTCTCTCCCGAGCCGGAACTGGAGATACACCCCGAGACCGCAGCGGGCCTCAGCCTGGCCCGAGGGGATTGGGCTTGGGTCACCTGCCCGCGAATCCCGGGCGAAAGGGCCGCGTTCAAGGTCAAGCACACCCCGGGCCTCCAACCGGAAGTGGTGCATGTACCTCACGGCTGGTGGTTCCCCGAGAGGCCTGGTCCGGAGCACGGCTGCTTCGAGTCCAACATAAACGTGGTGATTTCAGCCGAGCCCCCCAGGGAGGAGGTCTGTGGTTCGGTGCCCACGAGGGGCACCCTGTGCCGGATCGAAAAGATGGAAATATGACGGGCAAAGCCATTACCCCCTAAAAAAGCCTACCCGGCCGATCCCTGCGCTTATCGGATGTTGTGGGTTTGAGAGGTACTGATACATTATGCCTTGACAGGGCCTCTTTTTTGAAATAATATTCCGTTCTACGAAACGGGGTTTCTAAAATGGTCCGAAGTGCAGAACGCCTCTTGAATATTTTGCTGCTTTTCTCCCATAAAAACCCTCTATGGGGCGTTACAGACATCTCAAAGGCCACAAAGATTCCAAAGACAACTGTCTACAATTTGCTTCGAACACTGGAAAACAAAGGTTTCGTCAAGCAGGACAAGCAGACCCTGAAATATATCTTGGGGCCGAAGCTCTTGAGCTTGGGAAGTACCATGATCGAGACCCTCGAGATCAACCAAAAGGCCATCGGTCCTGCGCATAGGTTGGCTGAGAGGACGAGCTTGAACTGCAAGGTGGCAATCTGGGACCACGACGCCATAATCGTTACCGTGGATATAGGGGCCTACCACACAGGCTTTCTTTCCAAGAGGCTGGGCCCGCGCCTCATAGCCTATTGCTCCGCCCTCGGCAGACCGTTTTTGGCCTATATGGAGCCGCAGGAGCTGGAGTCGTATCTTGAAGATACGGAGCTTACCGCTTTTACACCCAATACTATTACTGACAAAGAACAACTTCTACGGGAGTTGGAAGACGTAAGGCTTTTGGGCTATTCCATCAACAATGAGGAAATCAATTTAGGGACGTCAAGCATCGGTGTACCCATTTTCAATAGAGAGCTGGAAGTGACCGCGTCTATGTGCCTGGAAGGTCCGTCCGACGTAGTGTTAGGTAAAAACAAGGAATTTTACATCAAGGAAATTAAGCATACTGCTATTGAGATCTCAGTATCCATGGGATGGCGCGCCGTATCAGCGGGTGAAATAGGATAAAAGATGAATCCCTATAGCACTGACCCCCGGAAGAGAAACCACCAGGTAGAGACGATACACTGCGATATACTGGTGGTCGGCGGCGGCCCCGCCGGATGCTTCGCCGCTGTCAAGGCCAGAGAACACGGCGCCGAGGATGTAGTTCTGGTCGATAAGGGTTATGTAGGGAAGAGCGGCTGCGGAAAATTTGCAGCGGGGTCTTTCAAGTGCTTTATCCCTGGAGAAGACGACTTTGATCTTTGGTTCGGCAAGGCGGTCGAGGAAGGGTGCTATATCAACGACCAGATATGGACGATAATCCACCTCGAAGAAGTCTATGAACGAGCCCTGGAGCTGGATTCGTGGGGAGTGCCTTTCCTGAAAGACAAAGAGGGAAAGTTCGAAAGGCTTGAAGGCCAAGGCTCTTCAGATGAACGACCGATTAAGACCATGATGTTCGAAGGGCCGGTCTTGATGGATATCCTCAGAAAGCGGGCAAAAGAGATGAAGGTGAGGATCATTGATAAGACAATGATCACTCATCTGCTCCATGACAAGAACGACCGCGCCGCAATCGCAGGCGCACTGGGCTTTGATCTTTGCACCGGTGAGATTGTCTGCTTCCACTCCCGGGCGACGATCCTGACCACCGGCGCCCAGGCGTTCAAGTCCCATTACGCGTATCAGAAGATGGTGACCGGCGACGCGCATGTCATGGGGCTTCGGGCGGGGGCCTCTCTGACCAACTACGAGTTTTGCTGTCATCATCTCTCCTGTGCCGATTTCGACACCACCGGCATGAATGTACTGCAAGGGAAAGGGGCTCGCTTCGTAAACCGACTGGGCGAGCGCTTCATGGGCAGGTATGACCCCGAGTACGGGGATCATGCGGCGATGAACAGGCTTTCCGCGGCCATGGCCTGCGAGGTCGAATTGGGAAACGGGCCCATTTATTACGATTTCAGCGACTTTGACGGCGAGACCCTCTCTTACTTCGAAAAGACCCTCCCTATTATGTACCGCGCCTTTGAAAGGGCGGGATACATAAAAGACGGC
>JBKHIW010000013.1:0-15432 GCA_046538465.1 Desulfobacteraceae bacterium
CCCGGAATCAGACTTGAGGAGCAGTGATGATAGAATTGGATTTTGACAAGGGCGGCGGCTTGATGCCGGCGGTGGTTCAGGACGCCTCGAGCGGAAAGGTGTTGATGCTCGCATATATAAACCGGGAGGCCTTCGAAAAGACCCTGGAGACCGGAGAGGCTCATTATTGGAGCCGCTCCAGGCAGGAGCTCTGGCACAAGGGCGGGACCTCGGGGCACGTCCAGAAGGTAAAGGAGATCTTTGCGGACTGCGACAACGACACCCTCCTCCTCAAGGTGGAGCAGGTGGGCGGGGCAGCCTGCCATAAGGGATATCAAAGCTGTTTTTTTCAGAAAATCGACCAAAGCGGACAGGTGGACATCGTCGGGGAGAAGGTCTTCGACCCTGAACGGGTCTACGGAGACAGGAAGCAGGACAAATGAAGCTCAAGATGGGAATACCCAAGGGAAGCCTCCAAAAGGCCACTGTACATCTCTTTGAAAAGTCCGGCTGGCGGATCAGTGTCAACGGAAGGAGTTACTTCCCGGACATAAACGACGAGACCATTGAATGCAGCATCTGCCGGGCGCAGGAGATGTCCAGGTACGTCGAAAACGGCACACTGGACGCAGGGCTTACAGGGAAGGACTGGATAGAGGAAAACGAATCCGACGTGGTGGTGGTCGACGACCTGATCTACTCAAAGACCAGCCAAAAGCCGGCCAGATGGGTCCTGGCCGTGCCCAGAGATTCGCAGATAAACGCCCTGGAGGACCTCAGAGGCAAGAAGATAGCCACTGAACTGGTCAACTATACCAAGAGATACTTCAGGGAAAGAGGCATAGACGTTCACGTGGAGTTCTCCTGGGGTGCCACAGAAGCCAAGGTGGTATCCGGGCTGGCTGACGCCGTGGTCGAGGTGACCGAGACCGGCAGCACCATCAGGGCCCACGGCCTCAAGATCATCCACGAATTCATGCAGTCCAACACGCAGTTCATCGCCAACCGGGAGGCGCACAAAGATCCGTGGAAGCGGGACAAGATGGAGCAGATCATACTCCTGCTCAAGGGCGCCCTCAAGGCTGAGAACATGGTGGGTCTCAAGATGAACGTGCCCGAGTCCAAGCTCAAGGCGGTGGTGCAGATCCTCCCCAGCCTCACCGCCCCCACCATAGCTCATTTATACAACCGGGAGTGGCTGAGCGTGGAGACCGTGGTGGAGTCCCGCAAGGTCCGGGACCTGATACCCGAGTTACTCAAGGCCGGCGCCGAGGGGATCATCGAGTACCCGCTTAACAAGGTGATTTAGGGCAAGATTAAACCCGGCTTATCGGAGGCCGTCATGCATCCAACTTCGGAACGGGCCGAACACATACCTCCGTTTATTGTGATGGAGGTCCTGGAGCGCGCCCACGAGCTGGAAAGGGCCGGCAGGAAGGTAATCCACCTGGAGATAGGAGAGCCGGACTTCCCCACGCCCGAATGTGTGTGCCGGGCCGCGGCCCGGGCGGCTCAGGAGGGCCGCACCCATTACACCCACAGCCTCGGAGTCCCCGAGCTCAGGGAGGCCGTATCCCGGCACTACCAAGAGGCCTACGGAACTGCAGTCGACCCGGATCGGGTGGTGGTCACATCGGGGACCTCGCCGGGGCTCTTCATGGTCTTTTCCGCGCTTCTAAACCCCGGGGACAGGATACTGATAGGGAATCCCCACTACCCTTGTTATCCGAACTTCGCCCGCTTCCTGGGGGCTGAGCCGGTCCTGATCAATGCCAGCGAAGAACAGGGCTTTCAGCCCTCGGCCGGGGAGATCCAAAAGCGGATCGACTCCCTCACCCGGGCAGTGCTGATCAACTCCCCGGCCAACCCAACGGGTACGCTTCTCGACCCGGAGCGATTGGAGGAGATCTCGGGGCTGGGGCCGCCGGTAATATCCGACGAGATATACCACGGCCTGTGCTACGGAGAAAAGGAGCACACCGTCCTGGAGTACACAGACCAGGCCTTTGTGCTGAACGGCTTCTCCAAGGCCTACGCCATGACCGGATGGCGGCTGGGCTACATAATAGCCCCGCCTGCATTCGTCAGGCCACTCCAGAAAATCCAGCAGAATCTCTTCATTTCCGCTCCCAGCGTGTCCCAATGGGCCGGGGTGGCGGCCCTGACAGAGGCCGGGCCTGATTTGGAAAAGATGCGCGCGGTTTACAACGAGCGCCGCATCTACATGCTCAGCCGCCTGAGGGAGCTGGGATTCGGACTGCCCGTGGAGCCCCGAGGTGCGTTTTACATCCTGGTAAACGCCAAACACCTCGCTTCAAGTTCTTATGAGCTGGCCTTTGAGATCCTGGAAAAGGCCGGGGTGGGAGTAAGCCCCGGCATAGACTTCGGCGACAACGCCGAGGGATATATCCGCTTCAGCTATGCGAATTCCCTGGAAAACATCCGGGAGGGCCTTGACCGGATAGAGGCCTTCCTCAAGACCCGCTGAGGATACTTCACCCTCTTTCTCGTGGAGTCGGTGCAGCCGACATGAAGGCACTATTCGTCAAGAGCGCTCTATACCCTGAGCAGTACCCTCCGCCGGTTCACCCCGAGATCGCATTCGCCGGACGCTCAAACGTCGGCAAGTCCTCCCTGATCAACACCCTGGTCAACCGAAAAAACCTGGCCCGCACCGGATCCAGGCCGGGCAGGACCCAGATGCTCAACTTCTTTCAGGTCGATGACCGGCTCTCCCTGGTGGATCTCCCGGGCTACGGCTTCGCCCGCGTGCCCGACCACGTCCGCGAATCATGGCGGCCCATGGTGGAGACCTATCTCAGCACCCGGGAGCCGCTCAGGGCGGTGATCGTGATCCTGGATATCAGGCGCGGCCCGCAGGGGGACGACCTCGAGCTGCTGAGGTGGCTGAGGGCTTATGGATTGACTCCTCTGGTTGTCCTGACCAAGTCGGACAAGCTCCCCAAGGGCAGGAGAGGCACCGGGCAAAAAAAGGCGGGAGAAATGCTCGAAGGCCTGGCCCCGGGAGATCCGATTCTGTTTTCAGCAAAGACCAGGGAGGGCAGAGAGGCCCTATGGCGTAGGATCGAGCAGGAGGCCGCTCAACGACCCGCATCCAGGCCGTAGGCCTTGATCTTTTTGTGCAGGTTGCTCCTCTCTATCCCGATGGCCTCTGCGGTCTGAGAGATATTGCCGTTATACTCCTTGAGCTTCCTGGCGATAAAGGCCTTTTCAAACTCCACCTTGGCCTCCTTGTAGGTATCCACACCGGAAAAAGGCGCGTCCCCGCCCTGGGAGAAAGCGGCGCTGCCGTTGAACGGGGCCGGAAGGTCTTCGACGCGGATCTCCGCCGCCGGGGTCATTATCACCAGACGCTCCACCAGGTTCTTTAGCTCTCTTACGTTCCCGGGCCAATGATATCTCATTAGGAGCTTGACGGTATCCGGTGCGAACTCCTTGGCCGAGAGGTTGGTCCTCAATGAGATCTCCCGCACGAACTCCTCTATCAGCTCCGGGATGTCCTCCCGCCTCTCCCTCAAGGGAGGGACCCGGATGGGGATCACGTTGAGACGAAAATACAGGTCCTCCCTGAAGTTGCCCTTCTCGATCTCGGCCTCCAGGTCCTTGTTTGTGGCCGCAATCACCCGTACGTCCACGTGAATGGTCTTGGAGCCGCCCACGCGTTCGAACTTCTGTTCCTGCAGGATCCTCAGCGTCTTGGACTGGGCCTTAAGGCTCATATCGCCGATCTCGTCCAGGAAAAGCGTGGCTTCATGCGCCAGGTCGAACTTGCCCCGCTTCATGGCCCCGGCCCCTGTAAAGGCCCCTTTTTCGTGTCCGAAGAGCTCGCTCTCGATCAGCTCTTCGGGTATGGCGGCGCAATTGACCTCCACCATGGGCTTGTGGCTGCGCTTGCTCAGGCGATGGATGGTGTGGGCCACCAGCTCCTTGCCCGTCCCGTTCTCCCCTGAGATCAACACCCAGGCGTTGGTCGGCGCGACGATCCGGATCTGCTCCTTGAGATGCTCCACCGCCTCGCTGGTCCCTGTAATACGGTACTTGTCCTTTTCTTTTTCCCTTAAAAGGCTGATCTCTTCTTCCAGCCGGTAGTGCTCCAGCGCGTTGTTGATGGTCAGAAGGACCTTTTCCAGTGACAGGGGCTTTTCAATGAAGTCGTACGCGCCGAGCTTGGTGGCCTTGACCGCGGTCTCTATGGTCCCGTGCCCTGACATCATCACCACCTGGAGATGGGGATGGATCTCTTTGATCTTCACCAGGGTGTCCAGTCCGTCCATCTCCGGCATCCATATGTCCAGGAGGACCAGGTCCGGGACCTCGCGCTCGATTTTTTCCAACGCCTCCAAGCCGTTATAAGCTCTCTGCACCTCGAACCCCTCGTCCTGGAGTATGCCCTCCAAGGACCGGATTATGCTCTCTTCGTCATCGACTACAAGTACGCTCTTGGCCATGGCGCTACCCGAACTTAAGTTATCTCTTTCGGCGTTTGATCATCTCCAAGGCTATGGCCGCGGTGCGTCCGGAGGCACCCGCGCTTCCCAGCCTCTCACCCACTGACTTCAATCCGTTCACCATCTTTTCCCTTGACCTTCCGTCCTCCATAATACGTGCGGCCTCCCTGGCCAGGTTCCCGGGGGTGACCCTGTGCTGGATCAACTCCGGGACCACTGCTTCACCGGCCACCAGGTTGACCAGGCTGATGTAGGGTATTCGAATCAAGGCCCTTCCCGCGTAATAGGAGACCTGCGAGACCCGGTAGGCCACCACTGTGGGCACGCAGTGGAGGGCCGCCTCCAGGGTCGCCGTGCCCGAGGCCACGAGGACAGCCCTGCAGGCCGGGAACATGCGGTGAACGCCCCCGCGCCACAGGATCACCTCGGCAGAGGACCCGGCCGCCGGACCCTCTATCAACCCGGGCGAGACCGTGGAGGCCGTGGGCACTACGCAGACCAAGTCCGGATAAAGCCCCTTGAGGATCTCAGCGGCCCTCAGCATCGGGGGGAGCAGGTTCGCCACCTCCTGGTCCCGGCTTCCCGGGAGCAGTCCCAGCACCGTACGGCCCGGCTCAACGCCCAGCTCCCTCAAGGACTGATCCGGCCTGATAAAACCCGGGATCTCCTCGAGCAGAGGATGCCCCACATAGGTCACCGGCACCCCGGCCTCCCTGTAAAACGGCTCTTCAAAAGGCAGGATCACAGCCATATGGTCCACTCGTGCGGCTATCTTGCGGAGCCTGTTCCTCCGCCAGGCCCACACCTGAGGCCCTATGTAATAAAGGACCGGCACACCGCAGCGCCTCGCGGTCCCGGCCAGGTTGAGGTTGAACTCGGGATAGTCGAGCAGAAGGAGCAGGTCCGGAGGATCGCGGTGCAGGATCCTCTTCAGCATTCGGGAGGCGTTCCTTATGCGCCCCAGCTTGGAGAACACCTCGGTAAGGCCGACCACCGCCGTATCCGAGGCCGGGACCAACACGTCAACGCCGGCCTCGGCCATCAGGGGCCCTCCTATACCCCTGAACGAGACCTCAGGGGCCAGCTCATGCACCGCCCGGACCAGACGGGCTCCGTGGCTGTCAGCGCTGGCCTCGCCTGCTACAACCAGCACTTCGCTTCTGCGGATGCCTTCAGAGAAATGATTGGAAATCCTTTCCTCCCTCCCGAATCTGCTGAATTATCCTCAGTGCGGCCTCCAGCGCGCGCAGTCCGTCCTCCCCGCTGACCTCGGGCTCCCCACCGGAGCGGACCGCGCGGACGAACGAGGCGAGCTGGTCGGCCAGCGGATCGCTCTCCGGGTAAGTAAGCTTGTTCGTGGCCACGCCCGGAAAACCCCCGCGTCCGGCCTCGGATGCCTCCGGACGAGTGATGCTCAGCTCGCGGCGGGCGCAGTCCACCGAGAGACAGGCATCGTCCTGAAAGACGCGGATCTTGCGAAGGGTTTTGTCCGAGACGCGGCTGGCGGTCAGGGTGGCCACTGTGCCGTTTTCAAAGACCATCCGGGCGTTGGCGATGTCCGTGCTGCCGGTCACCACCCGCATCCCCACCGCCTGGATGCCCTTTATCGGACAGGCCACCGCATTGAGTATGATATCCAGGTCGTGAATCATCAGGTCCAGCACCACGTCCACGTCGGTCCCCCTGGGCGTGAAAAGATTCATGCGGTGTGCCTCTATGAACAAGGGCCGGCGGACCATGGAGGTCATCTCCATCACCGGCGGGCTGAAGCGCTCAACATGCCCCACCTGTAGCACCAGGCCCCTCTTCCTGGCCTCGGCCACCAGGTGCTCGGCATGCTCCACGCTGTAAGTGATGGGCTTTTCCACCAGCAGGTGCACCCCGCTTTGCAGGATGCGCAGGGCCAGGTCATAATGGAGCCCGGTGGGGACGGCCAGGCTGACCGCATCCACCTCGCTGAGAAGCTCCTCCATGCCCCCGAAGACCTTTACTCCGTAGCGCCGGCCTATGTCCTCGGCCCTGGACCGGTCCGAATCCATGACCCCCACCAGCTCGGCCTCGTCCATAGCGGCGTACTTCTGTACATGGTAACGCCCGAGGTGCCCGACGCCCACCACTCCGAGCTTGAGTCCTACGCCGGCCATTTGTTTACACCCGCCCGCCGGCCTTTTCAGGCGCCGGGTCCAGGTCCAGGGAAACCACCGAGATCCCGGCTTCGTCCGCGCGGCCGATCATGGCCTCCCTGTCGAAAATCAAGGTCCTGCCCGCCTCCACCGCCAGCACTGACGCGCCCGCCCCGGCCATTACCTCCACGGTTCCCGACCCCACTGAAGGCACATCGAATCTCAGATCCTGCCCGGGCTTGCTCACCTTGACCACCACCGCCTTTTCCCGGGCCAGGCCGCCCCCGCGGCGAATGGCGTCATCCGTCCCTTCCACGGCCTCCACGGCCAGGACCGTCTTTCGCCTTACCACCACGCACTGGCCTATATCCAGCCTGCCCAGCTCCTTGGCCATAATCCACCCGAACCGCACATCCTCCATCTCCTGCCGTGAAGGGCGCCTTGCGGTCAGCACTCCTTCAGGGGCGGTGAGTTCGGGCAAAAACTCGGTTGAAGAAATCACGCTCATACCCGCCTTTTCCAGCTCCCTGCTCACCGCCTTGAGGATGCCGTCATCGTGAAACACCGCCATTTTGGACATCAAGGCCAGTCCCTTGAGATCCGGTCTGACCCGGCCGAACATGCGGCGTTTGGCAATGGTTCCGGCCATCAGGACCTTTTGCACTCCGCCGGCCTTGAGGGCCTGAATCACCCGCCCCAACTGCCCCAAGCGGACCCACACCACGCCGTCCACCACCTCGGCCAGGAGCGGGTCTGTCTCGCCGCCGTGGGCCACTGCGAACGTCCTGTAACCCTGACGCCTGGCGGCCTCGGCCACCAGGAAGGGGAATTTCCCGCCGCCGGCGATAACCCCGATGGTCTCACGATCGTCGTTCATTTCTCGTTCAGGAGAATCCCGGGACAGGGGCTAGCGCAAAATCCCGCGCCTGGAGTCCTTGAGGAAATTGATCAACAGCTCCAGCTCAGGGCTGGGGCGCAGCCGCCGCCCGGCCTCTTCCAGTCCCTCCCTGAAGGTCCGGTTTTCGCGCCATATAATGCGATAGGCCATCTTCAGCTCGTCGACCACCTCCCTTTTGAAGCCAAGGCGCTCCAGGCCCTTTCGGTTTATACCGTAAAGCTTGGCCCTCGGGCCGGCGGTGATCATATAAGGCGGCACGTCCCGGTCTATCCCCGACTTGGCGCCCAGGAAGGCGTAGGGTCCTATGCGTACGAACTGGTGGACCGCCACCAGCCCGCCCAGGATGGCATGATCCCCGATCTGGATATGCCCTCCCAGTGTGGCCACATTGGACATTATTATCTTGTCGCCCAGGCGGCAGTCATGGGCAATGTGGGCGTAAGCCATGATGTAGTTTCCATTGCCGATGATCGTTACCCAATCCTCTTTGGTAGTGGCCCTGTTTATGGTGGCGTACTCCCTGATTACATTGTCGTCGCCTATCTCCAGCCGCGTGTCTTCCCCCTTGTAGCCTACGTCCTGGGGAGGGGAACCGATGGATGCGAAAGGCGAAATCCGGTTGCGTGCTCCGATCCGAGTATTCCCCTCTATGCTCACGTGCGGGCCGATCCAGGTGTCCCGGCCTATTACAACGCCGCTGCCGATGAAGCTGTAGGGCCCGATCTTGACCCCGGCGGCCAGCTCCGCCTTGGGATCGACCACCGCCGTGGGGTGGATTTCCATATAACTCCTGTTTTCAGCCGTAGTTTCCATTACATTACCATATCGATCCGGGCGGGGCCCTCAAATCAGGCCTCCCCGGGGTTGAATTCATCCCACACGAGCGATCAGCTCGGCCTCGGCGGCGATCTCACCGGCCACCCTGGCCAGGCCTGCCACCTTCCAAACCTTGCTCCCGGTCCTCAGGGCCTTGACCTCATACTCCAGGACGTCACCCGGTATTACGGTCCGACGGAATTTGACCTTGTCTATACTCATGAAATAGGTGGCCCCTCCGGGATCCTGATCAGTCTCGCTTCTTACCGAGAGACGGCCCAAAACCCCCGCGGTCTGGGCCATGCCCTCTATTATCAATACGCCGGGCATGACTGGATTGCCGGGGAAATGCCCCTGAAAAAAGTGCTCACCGTAAGACACGCACTTGATCCCCACCACCCGCTGGCCCAGCTCCAGCTCGGTTATTCTATCGACCAACAAGAAAGGATACCGGTGGGGAAGAATCCTTTCAATGTCTTGTGGATTCAACGGCAGCTCGACCATGCTGCGACTCCTTTCGGAAAGAGTTTCCTGCTCAGTCGTCAGGGCCGAGGCGCTTTGCCATCCTGTCAAGCCGGGCCTCGATTTTCCGCACGCGCTCGTATAGCCCTGGAAGCTTGGTCAGCAACCGGCTCGTCCTCAGCCACAGCTTGTGAGGCATACTGGGCGTGCCGGATACCACCTCTCCCGGGTCCACTGATCGTGCCACTCCTGACTGCGAACCGATCATGGCCCTGTCCCCGATGGTCACATGATCACGTATGCCCACCTGCCCACCGATCATCACTCCGCGGCCCACCTTCACACTGCCTGATATGCCGGTCTGAGCCACGATGACGGTGTCCTCGCCCACCTCCACGTTGTGGCCGATCTGGACCAGATTGTCGGTCTTCACCCCCCTGCGGATCAGCGTGGTTCCCAGGGCGGCCCTATCTATGGTGCTGTTCGCCCCTATCTCCACCTCGTCTTCTATTTGCACCCGCCCGATCTGGGGTATCTTGACATTTCGGCCATCCGCCTGGATAAAGCCGAATCCGTCAGCGCCTATAACCGATCCTGCATGTATTATGACCCGGCTGCCCACCATGCAGTCGTGAAGCACCGAGACATTCGGGTAGAGGACCGTGTCCTCGCCCACCTCCACCCGATCGCCGAGGTAAACGCCCGGATAAAGCACGGTCCCGTCCCCTACAGCAACGTCTTCGCCGATGTAGACAAAGGGATAGACCACAGCATTAGGGCCTATCCTGGCGCTCGCGCTGATCACGGCCCCCTGGTGAACACCTTGCATACGGGGCGGCTTTGGGGCGAACAGGGTGGCCGCACCTATATAGGCCCCGGCGGGATCCTGGGTCACTATCTGCGGACCGCTGAATCCCTGTATCTCCTCGGGAACGATAAGCGCCCCCGCGCGGGTGGTATTCACCTTGGATCGATACCTGGAGTCGATCAGGAAGGAAAGCTCCTCTTCACCGGCCTCGTCAAGGGAATTTATTCCCTTTACCACGAAGGAGCCGTCTCCTGCCACCGTGCCCCTTACCAGGTTCGCCACTTCCTCTACGGTGCGTGCCGAACGCTCGCCGGTAACGAAATTATTCCTTTTTCCGCCTGTCATAGGCCTCGGTCACCCGCTTGGTGATGTCAACGGCATCATCCGTATAAATCACTCCCGGAGCGCTCTGCTCTATAACCAAGGTGTACCCTTCCGCCTTTGCTATTTCCTCCACTACGCCCTTGAGCTCGCCCAGCACACGACGGGTGACCTCCTGCTCCGCATACTTCATCTGCTCGGTGAAGTCTTCATGAAGATACCGGTAATAGCGCCTCTTTTTCTCCAGCTCCTGGCGCTTGTCATCCTTGGCGTCCAGGCTCAACATCATCTGCTGCTTCCTGAATTCCTCTTCCATCTCCCTGAGGGCGTTCTTCTCTTGCTCCAGCTTCTGCTGCATTTCCTCGAACTTGGCCCTCAGCTTCTCGCTTTCCTCCCTAAACGTAATGGAATTGGCCCGGAACTCGTCAATGTCCACCACGCCGATCTTGACGGACTCGGCCGCCGCCGTGCCGATAAAAGGAACGGCCAGCAGGCAAAGCACCGAAAGTGCTGCGATTAAACCCTTCATTGTCCCACCTCCTTATCTCTTGACACTTGTCGATTGAGAGCCCTTCACAAGCCCACTCCGCGGGAAACGGAGATCAGAACCTCCCTCCCACGGTGAACTCCCAGGCCCCGCTGGATTCGTCCCGCTTGGGATCGAGATTCCAGCCGTACTCGATCCTGAGGGGGCCCAGCGGAGAGTACCACCTGATCCCCACGCCCGCGGACTTTCGGATGCCGCTGAAGGTATAGTTCTCGTCCTTGGTGAATACGTTGCCCGCGTCAAAAAAGACCACCCCCATGATCCCCTGCTCCATCAACACCGGGAAGCGGTACTCCGCGGTGTAGGCCATCATCTTTTCTCCGCCTATACGATCTCCGGTTTCAGGGTCCCTCGGCGATATGGTGGCATAATCGAAGCCGCGCACAGAGTCTATGCCTCCAAGGAAAAACTTCTCATAAACCGGCAGCTTGCCTGTACCATGCCGAGTAACGTACCCCCATCTGCCCCGCACCATGAAGACGGTTTCCCACCGCAGGGGAAAGTACCACGCCGAATTGGCTATAATCTTGTGGAAGCTGCAGTCCCCGCCCAGGAATCCGCCTGCATACTCATAGGAGATGTCATTAACCGAGCCTTTACTGGTCTGAAAAAGACGATCCCTGGAGTCGCGGGCGATTCCCAAGGTGATGCTGCTGGTGACATTGCTTCCCTTCATATCCCTTATAACATAAGCCGCGTTATCAGATACATCAGTTATTCTTGCATCTTCATATGCGTATCTCACCGCACCCTTTGTATGTTCCTCGTCTATGCCGATCGGGAAGCGAAAACGAACAGCCCCTCCGAGGCTGTCCTTGGTGTAGTCGTAATATTCCTTCTCCCACTTGTAGAGGTCCACGCCCGCAGAGATGGGTCGATCCAGGAACCAGGGCTCTGTGAATTTGATGTCAAAATCCTGGGTGCGGGACCCGACCTTGGCCGCGATACTAAGCTGCTGTCCGTATCCGAACAGGTTCTGCTCCGATAGTTGCACCATTCCGAGGACCTTGTCATAGGAGCTGTACCCGGCGCCGATGCCGAATGATCCGGTCGGCCGCTCCTTGACCTTGATGTCCACATCCATCCGGTCTTCGCTGCTTCCCTCGTGGGTCTGTACCTCCACATCTTCGAAATACCCTAGACGATGGAGGTTCTCGGTGCTCTTCTCCATGGCCTCGTGGCTGTAGTAGTCGCCTTCTACGGCCTTGAGCTCCCTCCTGATCACCTTGTCCCTGGTAGTCTCGTTCCCGCTGATGTTTATGCGCTCGAACCGGACCTTGCTCCCTTTTCTCATAGTATAGGTTATGTCCACGGTCCTGGTCTCGTCGTCCTCGATCACTTCGGGATCGGCCTCGGCATATGCAAAACCTTCGTTTGCATAGAGCTGTCTCAAGGTCTGGACATCCCTGCGCACCACTTCGCGGTTGAACTGTTCCTCTTTGACTATTTCCAGCCCCTGGATAAGCGCCTCCTTCTCCTTTATCAGATCTCCATCTATCTCCACCTCTCCGACCTTATATCGGGGCCCTTCAACGACTTCTATAGTCACCTTCAGGCCTTCTCCCTCTATATAAGTCACTTCAGGATCACCTACACGAGCTTTTATATATCCTTCATTGTCGTAAAAGGCCTCTATTCTATGTAAATCGAGCTCCAATTTCTTCATATCCAGAAGCCCGGACTTGGTGATCCATGAAAACAGGCCCTTTTTACTGCTCTCCATCAACCCCCTGAGCTTACCGTCGCTGAACTTCTCGTTTCCCTTGAACTCGATCTCGGTGATATAGACCTTTCCCCCCTCGTCGATCTCGTAAATCAGTGACACCTGATTCTCTGAGAGCTCTTTGATCTCTTCCTTTATCTCCGCATTGTAGTATCCCTTTTCGCGGTAGAACTCCTTGAGGCGGTTGACGCTCTTGGCCACCTCCGCCCGGTTCAATATGGAATAGAGCTTGATTCCGATTTCAGCCTCGAGATCATCGTCATCCATCTCCTTGTTTCCCCTGAATTCGAGCTCCACGATGGACGGCTTCTCCTGGACCTCGAATATAACCACCTTGCCCCTTTCCCCGTCTTCCACCTTGATGTTGACCTCGGTAAAGAACCCCATCTGGTAGACGGCCCTCAGGTCCTGGTCCAGCCTTTCCTGATCCAGTCTTTCCCCCTCCCGGCTTTCCAAAACCGCCAGGATGGCGGCCTTTTCTATGCGCTTGTTACCCTGGACCTCGATCCGCTCGATCCGGGGAACCTCGGCCAGCTCGTCGTAGACGCTCTCGGCCGCCCGCTCCGCAGCCCGGGGCAGCTCGTCGACATCCTCCTCCTCCACAAAGACCGAGAAGGGAGGCTTCCGGCCGGTCACATCCACCCCTCTCAGGTCGAGGCTCACCCTGACGCCGACCTGGGTGAGGCTTCCGCTGATCACCCACCCGGCTCCCACGTCCTTCCCTATGACGCGCATATCCTCGGCCTTGAACATCGGCTGAAACGCCATGGGATGGGAGTTTATCTCCTTCGGCGGTATGGTCTTGAAACCGGCCTCGGCCAAATGCCCGGTCAGGGTCTGCTGAAGGTCCTCTCTGAGATGTTCCATGGGCTGAGGGGAATGAACCCTGAAGGGCAGTACAGCAATGGGGGCGAGCTCGGCCCCGTACGAGACCCCGGGACCCCAGAGGCCCAAGAGAATAAACAGCACCAGGATCGCCGCCGACTTCGCCGGCAACCCCCTCGATCTCCCTCTCCACATGTCCCTCATTTATTCCCCCAAAACCAGCGTTTCAATCATGACTCGGGACTTCCGGCTCCTTGACACGGCCGTCGACCATTTCCAGCCGCCGGGACAGCATGTCGGCAAGCGAGGTGTTGTGGGTAGCCACCACCACGGCCAGGCCCTCGGTCCTGTTCAGCCACAGCAGCAGTTCCATTATCTCTTCGCCCGTCACCCGATCCAGGTTACCCGTGGGCTCGTCCGCCAGCAGGAGCACGGGATTCATTATTAGGGCGCGCGCTATGGCCACCCGCTGCTGCTCACCCCCGGAGAGCTCCCCCACCCTGTGTCTCAGCCGATGACCCAAACCCACCTTGCCAAGGATCGCCTCTCCCAGCCTAAAGGCCTCTTTCTTGGAAATCCGGGCGATAAGGGCCGGCATTACGGTGTTTTCCAGCGCATCGAACTCCGGCAGCAGGTGATGGAATTGGAACACGAATCCTATCTCTCGGTTCCTCAGCCTGCAAAGATCGGCCTCGCCGAGACCGGCCGCTTCCCGGCCCAGAAATCTCACCCTGCCCTTGGTTGGAGGCTCCAGGGTGCCCATGATGTTGAGCAGAGTGGACTTGCCCACACCCGAGGCGCCGGTAAGCGCCACCGTATCCCCAGGCCCTATAAGGAGATCCACACCCTTGATAACGTCTATGGTGCTGCCGTCGTGCCGGAAGCTCTTGTGGACGTCTTCCAGAGCGAGCACCGGCCCTCCCCCGGATCGGTCGTCTAAGATCTCACCGTGAGCCCTATTCATAGCGCAGCGCCTCGACAGGGTTGAGCCTGGCTGCATACCATGAGGGATAAATGGTGGCCAAGAAAGAGATTAAGACAGCCGCAGATGCAATAAAAATAACGTCTAAACTTTCTACTTTAACCGGCAGATTTGAGATAAAATAGACGTCCGGGGGCAGCGCGATAAACTTGTATTTTTTAAGAATATGGCAGATTCCCAATCCGGATGCAAGCCCGGCGATGGTACCTGTCACCCCAACCAGCAGTCCCTGGAGCATGAATATCCTCATGATGCTGCGGGCACTCGCTCCCATGGCCCTCAGGATGGCCATATCCCGGGTCTTTTCCATCACCACCATCACCAAAGTACTTATTATGTTGAGTGCCCCCACCAGTATGATCATGGTGAGGATCACGAACATAGTTATCTTCTCCAGCTTCAGGGCCGAGAAAAGGCTCTTGTTCATCGTCTGCCAGGTCCTCGTCCAAAATCTGCTCCCCAGGTCTCTTTCCAGGCCGGCGGCGACTTGATCAGCGGCGTAGGCATCGTCCACCCTCACCTCTAATCCGCTCACCTTCCCTTCAATTCCGAGGAAGTCCTGGGCCTCTTCCAACCCCACATACACCAGGGTGGCGTCATACTCGTACATCCCGGAATCCAGGAGGTCCACCACCCGGTATTCCCGCTCATTAGGCGCGCGCCCTGCAGGCGTCAGCCTGCCTTGAGGCGATATGACCGTGATCGTCCCGCCAAGGGACGCGCCTATCTGTCTTGCCAGCTGCTTTCCCAGCACTATACCCGGGAGCTCACGGTCCTCCGAGTTACCGAGGGCGTCGAGATCTCCGGTCTCCAGCATCCGTTCGAGCTGCAGGACCTCACCTGCAGTCTCCGGATCCAGACCCCTATAGACCGCACCGGAGACGTTTCCCGAACACTTGACCATGACCTGGCTGTACACGAAAGGACTGACCGCCGCCACTCTCTCCGCGGCCTTGACCTTTTCCGCCACCTGATCGTACCCGCTGAAAGGCCCCCCATAGCTCAAAACAAGGACATGCGGGTTCACACCGAGGATCTTGGAGAGGAGGTCCGACCTGAAGCCGTTCATCACCGAGAGCACGACCACTAAGGCCATCACCCCCACCATGACTCCCGCCACGGATATCACGGTGATGACCGATATGAATCTCTGCTTACGCTTGGCCTTCAAGTAGCGAAGGCCGAGAAAGAGCTCAAAGCCCATATATATCCTGCTTCCCTGCGACGCCCAAGCTCACTCCGCCTTGGCTCTCATGTGAGGGAAAAAGATCACATCCCGTATTGACGGTGAGTCAGTGAAAAGCATCACCACACGGTCTATGCCTATGCCTTCGCCCGCAGTGGGCGGAAGACCGTGTTCCAGGGCGGTCAGATAGTCCTCGTCCATAAACAGGGCCTCTGCGTCCCCGGCCTCCCTCAGGGCCACCTGCTCCTGGAAGCGGCTCCTCTGATCATCCGGGTCATTGAGCTCGGTGAACC
>JBKHIW010000299.1:0-3375 GCA_046538465.1 Desulfobacteraceae bacterium
CCCCGGCCTTGAATCTGTAGGTCACAGCCTTGCAACTGGTGATCAGATCCGTTGACAGGGTCTTTTCCGGCTTTATGGAGACATCCAGGATGTTGACGATTCGATCCATTCTGCCCACCCTGTCAAAAAACCGAGCCACGTTGTGGTAAGTGCCGCTCACCCTTATGGCCACCGGTATCTCTACGTAGAAATCCCTTGCCACCTCCTGTTGAGGGCTGAATAACATGAACTGGAGGCCGGATTCATTTCCCAGCTTGGTAATATCAGTAAGAAGACGCGGAATCTCCTTGGAATCAGGGAGTATCCTGAGCGCCTCCTTGAACTGGGCATTGACTCGCTCGAGCTCCTTCTCGAATTTGTCAAACTCCCGGGCCTTTTTCTTTACCTGTGCCAGTTTGCGGGAGAGCATGGTAATCTCTTCCTGTGTCCGGGTGATCTCCGAGTTCTTGGGGAGATAGACGAACCAGGCGAAGGCTCCCGCTAGAAGCACTATGGTCCCTACTAGGATCAAGATGCGTATCGGCATCCTGATCTTGGCCACCTTTTCCAGGAAAGAGGTCTTATGCTCTTCCATTCCCGATAATCCCCTCCAAGGACAAGCGGCTTCTCTGCCTACTTCTTACTGCGGCGTTTCTTGGCTTCGCCGGCCTCCTGCCCGCTTTCTTCTTCAAAAGAGTAAGTACGGCATTGCAGGGTGAACGTCGAAACATTGACGCCCTCCACCTCATCCGAACGACTGCTTTCCAGATCCACTGTCTTGATAAAAGGAGAGCTTTCCAGGTTGACCATGAACTCGGCCAAGGTTTCGTTGTTCTGGGCGGAGCCTTCCAGACTCAGGCTGGCGCCCGACTCCACCAGGGCCGAAAGCCACAGGCGCTCCTCGGGCACGGCCTTGGAGATTTCGTCCAGCAGCCTTACCGGGCCGGTCTTTCGCCGCTCCAGACTGCGGATCACTTCCAGCTTCTTTTCAATAAGGGCGATTTGCTTGCTCATCTCATTGATGCGTTTTATGGTGTCTTCGTATTTTGCGAGGTCGCCCCTCAGATCTTTCTCCTCGGCCTGAAGCTCGGAAAGATGTGTGTCCAGCTGTAGAAAGGCATAGACCATTGCCACCAAGAGAAGGATCACACTCAGAATGTAGACCGTGATCTGTCTCTTGATGTTTTCTCTTTTTCTTGCGGCCCTAAAGGGCAGTAGATTGATTCGTATCATTTATCACCAATGCTTCTCAGAGCGAGACCAACAGCCACGGCCGCCTGGGGCGCCATGTAGCTCAGGTATCGAGGATCGAAGACCTTCTCGTTGATCTGCAGGTTGGCGAACGGGTTCATCTCCACTACCGGAAGGTCGGTCTCGAGCTCCAGGTACCTCTTGAACCCCGGTATGCGGATGGAACCACCGCTGAGAAAAAGCTTTTCAATGGTTTCTTCAGGGTATGTGGTGGCGAGGAAATCCAAGGCCCTTTTTATCTCCTGACCCCACCCGGAAACAACGTTGGCGAATATCTCTTCGAGCTCCTGCCGGCGGCCTTCAGCTTCGAGGCCTCCGAGCTTTATCTTCTCGGCTTCGTCCCAGGAGGCGTCGAATTTCGCCATTATGGCCTCGGTTATTTGGGCCCCGCCGTACGAGGAATCGCGGGTGAAAATTGAGACTCCGTCCTTGACCGCATTAATTTCCAGCTCTTCTGCACCGAGGTTTACAAGTGCGTAGCAGCCTTGGGGCTCTTCCGTGCTGACCTCAAAGGCATTCTGAAGAGCAAAGGCATCCACGTCCAGAATCACTGGGTTGAGGCCGGCGAGTTGCAAAAGGCTCACATAATCCTCGACCATATCCCTCTTGGCGGCAACAAGCATCACTTCCATGAGTCCTGAGCCGACGTCCTTCCCTTCCTCCCCGCCCCCGGGATGCTCAGACTCAGCAACGGCGTTCTGGGGCTGGATTATTTCATAGTCCAGGTTTACGTCATTTATATCGAAGGGGATATACTGCTCGGCTTCATCGTGGATGGTGGCCTCGAGTTCCGATTCAGCCCTTTTTTCGATGCTGATCTTCTTCACGATCACGGAGTAGCCGGATATGGAAGTGGCAACGTTCTTGTTCTTTATTTTGAGGTTGCGGAAAAGGTTCTTGATGGCCGAGGCGACAATCTCCATTTCCTTGATGGAGCCCTCGATTATTGCGTTTCTCGGCAGGCCTATCATTCCGAAGTTTTCAAGGATGCGGCCCTTTTTCGTCTCACCTATCTCGACCACCTTGATCGAATGACTGCCGATATCAAGTCCCACCAGCTGATTCTTTTTGGCAATGGGCATAAGATGCCTCTCTTCGGCTTAGTCTGGACGGTCTTGCGAAAGCGCGCTCCACCGCCGCTGGGAACGGTGTAACTCCTTAAAACTACGAGGGTAGATAGCCTGGTTCAGGGTTTTTTGTGTAACCCCATCAGTCTTCAGGAAAGATCTTATGCTTATCATCAAGGTCATAGCCGAGAGCCAAAATAATTTTTCTTTTTGTCTCCATGCGGCAATCTTTACCCTTTTCTACCCTATCAATGGTAAGTGGAGATACCCCAGCCTTTCTCGCAAGCTCAGCTTTGCTCATGAGAAGCTTTTCTCTGATCCCTTTCACAACATTTCGCCCCAAGATCTCCTCCCGTTTCGTGTGAAACATAAAACAGTGGTTCCCACGGTACAGGAGTTTATATGTATATAAATTTAGTTGTCAAGCAGTTTTTATAAATCAAGTAATTTTATTATAATTTATATTCATATAGTGCACACTGAGAAGCAGGGCTCCATATATTGCGCTGGGCTGGCTCAACGTCCTAGTTCTTTGCGTGCGCGTCGTGTGTATGAATGCAATTACCGTGCCGGGTCGCGGTAAAGAGGCGGTCGGGAGGTTTGATCATGGTGGCGGGCGGTAGCGGAATCGCAGTGATTGAGGCCGGCATGGGCCTCGGAGATCTCATCTGTTTATCCCGCGGAGCATTAGGTTGACAGCTCACGGGTTTACCGGTACTTTGAGAAGGCTTTTCAGGTGTATACACTAGGAGACACCAATGAGAACAATTGTGTCCATATTGGGCGGTTGCGCGGCGTGCCTGTTGGCAGCCTTATTTTTGCAGACTCATGCGGCTGAGCATCCAGGCGTATCCCTGCGCAGCCAGCCCAAGGATTTGTCGGCGGAAGAGCTGTCTTCTCTGCTCCTTGAATATAACTTTTATGCGACCTGCTGGACTTATAATGTCGATTTCTGTAATCCAAACGGGGAGTTTGATAACGACTATGTCGACAATGGAGACGGCACATTGACCGACCGCCGTACCGGACTAATGTGGCAGAAGGGAGGATCAAGCGAGCCTCTCTCCTGGGCGACGGC
>JBKHIW010000300.1:0-3372 GCA_046538465.1 Desulfobacteraceae bacterium
GTATCTCATGGGCCATCCTCGCCGATATCTCACCGAGGAGGCGGATCTCCTCACTCCTCACCGCCCGCTCCTGAAGCCTCTTCAGCTCGGTGATCTCCATCATTATGCCGTCGATCCACTTGACCTTGCCGTGCTCGTCAACAGCAGGCATGGCATGGTCCAGAAAGACCAGGGGCCGGCCCTCCCTGTCCATAACAACCCTCTCGATACGGCACTCATCTCTCTGCTCGAAGCAGGTCTCAAAGAGCTCCTTCCATGCATCCGGGTCACTGCCCAGGATCTTTTCCCGCCAAAAATTGCGGTCTCCGACCGCTTCTTCAATTGCGTATCCCAGGCTTTCCGTCAAATGGGAGTTAATAAACTCCGTGGTCCCGTCCGGGAGCACCCGGTATACGATCAAGGGTACGTTCTCCACCAGGGTCCTGTATTTTTCCTCCGAGGCGACCAGGTCTTGGGTCCGTTCCTCCACCCTTCTTTCCAAGTGCCTGGCATATCCCTCGATCTGGATCCTCCTCTCCTTGAGAGCGGTTAGCATCAGGTTGAGGGCGTGCGTCAGGGTCCCTATCTCGTCCCTGGGTCCGGGCTCCAGTTGTATCTCTCTCTTTTCATCGGCTATCTCCTGTGCAACCCCGACTATCTTGCGAATAGGCCTGATGAATATGGCCGTCACCATGTAAGTCAAAAGAAAGGAGACCACTATACCCACACATCCCACCAGTATCATCAAATCCCTGGTACGAGAAAGACGCTGGCGAATACTGGAGCGGTCCAGACTGATCTCCACCTGTGCCACCGGCTCGCCCCCGTAATCCTCCACTTCTTTGATCAATATGGACCTCTCCTGAAGGGACTGAGGTGAGATCAACACCAACGGGTCCTGTTCAGCGCCCGGTGCCCTCTCAACCGGGCCGAGAAAGACCTCCTTCGGTGTGTTCTCACTCACCTCCGCCATGGGAAGGTACCTTCCTCCAGAGGCCCGCCTGTAAAGAGCGATATCAATACCCCAGCTAGAATGAAGCGCCTCCAGGAAAGGCTCGCCACAGGAGTGTCCTATCTCCACCGTGCCTACCAAACGTGCGTTGTAAAAGACCGGCACCACTCCCCGGATCCCCAATCCGGTCTCCCCCCATTCGAGGCCGGCCGTGGGCTCACACCTCTCCATTGCCTCTTTTATCGTTTCCCTGTATTGGGAAACCGGATCCCCATAGAGCAGGGGGTGATGGAGCCTGAGAAACGAGATTTCGGACGGCAAATGGAAGTGGAACTGGCTTATCCCCTGGTCCTTATGAAGCCGGACATAGGTGTTTACCAAGAGCCTGTCCAAGCCCGCTCGGTCCCTCTCGGCCAACAGGCGTTGGACCTCCTTGTTCTCCGCCACCATGGAGGCCAGGGCCACGGCCTCCCTCTTTCGCTTTTCGATTTCATTCACAAAGTTTCTGTAGTGCATGAGGAGCTGCTTCCGCTCTTCCTTCTTGATCAGCCTGTGCTGGGATGTCAGCCCGATATAAGTGAGGCTGGTGGTGCCTGCAAATGCGAAAAAGAGAAACGGAATAAGCAGCTTCCATTTCAGGCTTACGCCCTGGAGCTTTTCTATTATGTCTTTGATCATTTTTCCGGCCTGAATGCACATATCATCCGTGTGGAAAAAGATTCAAAAACGGCCAGACACTTCAAACAGGTCCCCTATAGCTGCGGCATCATGTCCATCGCCCTCAAGATACGCTGTGTTCTGAGAGCCGGACGCCCTTCCGGCTCTACAGGAGACCATCTGTAAGGATTAGGCAGTATAGCTGCAAGGGCCGCCGCCTGGTAGCGGCTCACCTCGTCGCAGCCCACATTGAAGTAAGCCCTACAGGCAGCTTCAGCACCCCTCACACCCCGGCCCCAATCCACCATGTTGATGTAGACCTCCAGTATCCGGTGCTTGTCCCAGAAAAGCTCGATCAATACCGTGTAGTACGCCTCAAACGCCTTTCTGACCAAGGTGCGGTCCGGCCACAGAAAGACAGTGCGGGCCGCCTGCATGCTGATAGTGCTTGCCCCTCTCACCCCCTTGTTGTGCAAGGCGTCCTCGATGGCTTTTTCCAGCTCTACAAAATCAAACCCATGATGATTCATGAATCGTTGATCCTCTGCCGCCAGGACAGCCCTCTTTAGATGCGGGGAGACCTCCTCGAGAGGACGCCATATCATAGAAGGAGGGATATAATTTGCAGATGAAAAAGTTGCATAAATCCACTCCCATGCCATAGTAGCTGTAAAAGGAGGATTAATAAACCTCAATATTGCCACTTGAAGGGATGTAAGCACCAAAATAAATAAAAACAAACGCAAGGCAAAGCCGGTCAGCCGGCCTAGAAACCTCCTGGACGGACGTTTCCTCGTCTTGGGAGGTGGCAATATCCGCTCCCCTTAATCGCGGAACGCGCGGAAGGCCCCGGACCTAATCCAGGGCTACAGGCTCCCCCCGTTCCCCTGTCTTGACTCCAACTTCCTTGTCAAATCCCGGTTGGCCCGGCGAAGCAGGTCCTCCGGGTTCAACCCCCACCGGCCTGCGAGTCCGGCAAGGCCCAATAGCAGCCTTCCAATCACTGCCTCGACCAACTCCCT
Organism: Desulfobacteraceae bacterium; assembly: GCA_046538465.1. Taxonomy (GTDB): domain Bacteria; phylum Desulfobacterota; class DSM-4660; order Desulfatiglandales; family HGW-15; genus CAZYJR01. The sequence goes on from JBKHIW010000300.1 coordinate 2,611, forward strand.
GTCCTCGGCCTCCACGGCCCGGCACAGGCCGTTTGCTTCCTCTCTTACCTCCTCCGCATCCCCTGGGAGTTTCGGGTGCGGACCCGGACACCTTCCCGCCCTTTCCAAAAGTCGATGGGCCCTGAGAAGTGCAGGGAGGCTTGCGGGAACTCCATCCAGATCTTTGACAGGCCTCTCGCCCTTCTCCTCCCTCTTGATACGGGCCCAATTGACCGCCACCTCCTCCGCTGTTTCGGCCTTGGCCTCGCCAAACACATGCGGGTGGCGTTTAATCATCTTGCTGATAATCCCCTCTACAACATCGACCAGATCAAACTCTGATTCCTCTTCAGCCAGGTATGAGAGGAAAAACACCTGAAAAAGCAGGTCACCCAGCTCCGCGCACAAGTCTCCCGAATCGCCGCCCTCCACGGCATCCAGCACCTCATAGGCCTCTTCCAGGAGGTACATACGGACGCTTTCCTTTGTCTGCTTTGCATCCCACGGACAGCCGCCCGGCCCTCTCAATCTCGCCACCAAATCGGCGAGGTCCTTGACCGCCCCGGCCAGACGATCATTGTCCATCATTCACCGTTTCCCTTCCAGCCCCCTTGCCGGAGGCGTCCTCAGATGAGCTTCCTGAACCCGGCAAACGCCGCTTCCATTGGAGATACAAATCCGGAGGGATGACGCCCTTCATATAATGAAAAGACTGGACAATAAGAGGTGCGAGCCTGGAGCTTGCTATGAGCGGGGTGCTGGGCGTGGCGTATACCGTCAACA
>JBKHIW010000301.1:0-3372 GCA_046538465.1 Desulfobacteraceae bacterium
CCGGGAAACTCGAGCATTTCCATGGCCATGGCCTTTTCTACCCCGTAGACACGGGCCACTCCGTCACCCACGGAAAGCACCACCCCGGTCTCGCTCACTTCCACCTTCTTGTCGTAGTCCTTAATTTGGCCCCTGATCACCTGGCTTATTTCTTCAGCTCTAATCTCCATCAGTTGATCTCACCCCTTTTCAAAGATTCTCTCAGACCCTCAAGCTGGGCCTTCACGCTGCCGTCGAGCACCACGTCTCCGATCTTGACCACAACCCCTCCGATCAGGGACTGGTCCTCCTCTACCTCTGACTTGATCTTCCTCGAATAAAGCTCTTCCAATGCCTTCTCGAGGGCCTTCAAAGCATCTTCCTTCAACGGTCTGGCCGTTATTATCTTTGCCCTGGAGATCCCCAAAGCCTCGTCCCAGAGTCTCTCATAGTAACCGGCGATCTCATCGACGGCCTTCATCCTTTTTTTCTGGAGGAGGATGTTAAAGAAGTTCTTTACTACATTCGAAAAGCCGGCCTTGTCCAGGACCTCTTGGAGGAGCCTCCGCCTTTCTTCCAGGGGAAAGACCGGATTTACGAGCACCGCCCGAAAGTCCTCGTTTTCCCGGCATAGCTCTACGAACTCCTTGACCTCCAGTCCGTACTGTTCGAACTTCCCGTCCTCCTGACCCAAGCTAAACAAGGCCTTGGCATAGCGCTTGGCGAGTCTTGAACTGATCAATGTACCCCCTCCCCCACTCTCTTTATGAATTCCGTGACCAATCGCTCCTGATCCGATTCATTCAATTCCTTCTCTATAATGCCCCTCGCCTTGGCCGCAGCCATATCCGCAACCTCCTGCTTCAAACGGGCCTTGGCCTCTTGAACCTCTTGTATGATGGTCGCCTCCATCTGCTCCATCATGTGAGCCACCCGCCCTTCAGCCTCGGCGATTATCTTCTTCTTTTCAACTTCTCCTTCCCTACGCGCCTCGTCGAGAATGGACTCCTTCTCAGCCTCGAAAGCCTCCAATTTCTTCTTTATCTCTAGGTACTTGACCTCCGCCTGCTCTTTTTCTTCCTCAAGACGTTCCATCTTCCGCTTGATCTCTTCAGCCCTGCTGGAGAAAAAGCCAAAGGCATTGGACTTCTTTAAAACCACCGCGAGAATCAACACCAGCAGAGCAAAGTTGATGCCCCGGGCCAGAAGGTCTTTCAAGGCCGCTTCATCGTGATGCCCGGCATCGCCTGCATCTTCATGGACCTCGCTCTGATTAGAAGCGGCGCCTTGATCGGCGGCCCACCCCAATGGCGCGGCTCCGAGCACTACGATAAAGGCCAGCACCGACAACAGCCTCCTCCATGCCGCCAACCTTTTTACCGACATCATCAGAAGCTCCTCCCTAAGATCTTTTCGGCCAGCTCCTGGGAGAACTTGTCCACCTCGGCCTGCAAGGCCTGGCGCACCCCTCCCAGCGTGGAATCGATATCGCCTCTGGCCCGATCCAGCCTTTCCCTGGCTTCGGAAGAGGCCTCTGCGAGCAACTCCTTCTCCTTGTCCAGGCCTTGCTTCTTGATCTCCTCCTTGACATTGAAGCCCTCCCTCCGGGCTCCTGCTATGCTCTCCTGCAGTCTCCGCTCGTTTTCAAGGCAGTCCTCATTCATAGACTCCGCCCTTTCGCGGAGCTCTTCCATCCTCCGGTTTCGCTCGCTCATAATGCGGCGGACCGGTCTGTAGGCAATAATATTGAGTATATACAAAAGTAAAAGGAAGTTGGCTATCTGGAGCCAGAGCGCCCCGACTGGCCATATGGAAAAATCAATGTTCAACATGGTCGTGGTGTCCTTCCCTTCTGCGATCGATGGTGGTGCCGCAAAAGGCCCCAGGCCGCTTGTGCGCCCCCTCTCGCTGCCTTTTTCTACCCGGCTGCCGCCCTGCGGGGTCGGTAAAGAGCGGCCTTTACACAACCGCCGATATGGATCAAGGGTATCGCCTTCTATAAAAAAAAAGCGGGCTTGTCAAAAGGTTTTTACCAACCCCTGAATCCACACCTCTTGATTCCAGCCGATCTTAGCTGACTGCGGTCAACCTTTGATCCTGATCGTCCTCTTCCGCGGCCGGTCCTCTCCTCTCCATTGTGCACCGGCCCTCGAAAACCACACCCTCGTCAATCACTACGACCGGCGCCCGGATATTACCGTAAACCTTTCCCGGAGCATGGATCTCGATGCGCTCGTCCGCAGTTACGTTACCCCGGATTTCCCCGCTGATAACTATATGGGAGGCGCGTATCTCTGACTCAAGGCTTGCCGACTCGCCCACTATCAGGCTCCCTTCAGTCAGTACCTCGCCCCTGAATCGACCGTCTATACGAACCGTTCCACTGAAGGACAGCTTGCCCTCGAATTCGGTGTCCCGGCCCAGGAATGCGTTGATCTCGTTCTTTTTTTTCTTCACTTGCCCTCTCTCGGCTTCCAGGATTCGACCTGCTCTCCATAGCACAATGGAATCCGATGATGCAACAAAAATCCCTTTTGCCCTTGAAGAAACGGCGATCCCCCCGAAGATCCCGGAGTCTCTACTGAAACATGAATCTCCGCATGCTTATATTCATCAAGATCCCCATTGACGCCATCGTGGTGACCACTGAGGAGCCCCCGTAGCTGAACATCACCAGGGGAATACCCACAACCGGGAGGAGGCCGGTGGTCATACTCACGTTTATCACCACTTGCCAGAAAACCACGGCAGCTATACCGAAGGCCAAAAAAGTTCCAAATCGATCCCTTGAATTGTGTGCAATATTTACAGCCCAAATGATCAAACCGAGATAAACCATAAGAAGAAGCGATGATCCAACAAATCCCCATTCCTCAGCCAGCACTGAAAAGGCAAAATCAGTGTGCTGCTCAGGCAAAAAGTCAAGCCTTGTTTGTGTTCCTTCAAGATATCCTTTACCCCAAAACTGCCCTGATCCAATAGCTATTTTTGATTGATTTATGTGATATCCTGAACCTAATGTATCTAAATCAGGTTTTATAAAGGTTAATATACGTCTTTTTTGATAAGGCGCCAGGTTTACCCAAACAAAGGGGGCAGCCGACAAGAAGGTCCCGACCATCAAGGCCAGAGACTGCCACCGAACTCCGGCGAAAAGGATCATGGACATGGCAACAATTATCAGGAGAAGCGTCGTCCCCAGGTCAGGCTCCTCCAAAATCAAGGCACAGGGCAGGGCGATCAACACCATAGGCCTCCACAGCTCTCTAAGCCTATAGGATCGTTGAGACGCGGCGTAGTCGGTCCCGAAAAACCTGGCAAGGGCGGCGACCAGTGCAAACTTTGCAACTTCTGAAGGCTGTACAGATAACGGGCCGAGGCTGATCCAGCGCT
>JBKHIW010000302.1:0-3362 GCA_046538465.1 Desulfobacteraceae bacterium
CATACCCCCAAGCCCCTGGATGAGCTCCAGGGCCTGGGAGGCCCAAATCAGCCCTGCCTTTATTTTTTCCCCCTGGCTGAAGGAGGTGATTGCCTCTCTTGAATCCATGATCTTATTCACTCCCTTTATCGACGGTCATGTAAAGGCCGCCTCCGCTTACAATCTTCCCAGCCGCGGTGCAACCGGTCTATGCAAGATCGTTGATCTTGAATACCACCAAATCCTGACGGAAATCAACCGTCATCATCCGGCCAAAAAAGTCTCCTGATGCATTGGCGTAGTCCGCTTTCCGATCCTTGGTCTTTCGGTCGGACGCGTTGACAACATCCGCTCTCCCCTGTATATATAAAAAAAGGGATCTCCGCCTATGGAACGATCGAGCCGGGAAAGAGAAAGAGAAAAACGCAGAAGAGAAGCCTTGGAAAGGCATGAAAGGCTTTCCCGCTTGTACAAGGAAGACCGCCTATCCTTTGAGAGGGAAAGAAAGCGGATGATCGACCAGGTCATGGAATCAGTGGAGGACGAGTCGCAGCGAGACCGGCTCAAGGCCTTGCAGGAGGACTGGAACCGGAAAATGAAAGGTGCAGGCTCGCATCACAACAGGTTTGTCCTCGCCAAGACCTTTTTCTGGAAGCACTTCCACGAAGTCTGGCAGCCCACCATTCAAGAGATAAACCGAGCCCTCAATAAGAAAGATCCATAAAAATCAACCTTGGTTCACAAGCGGTCGGATCGCAGCCCCCGAATTAAGCCCGCCTGAAGTTCGGCCGCTTCCAAGGCGAGCTCCAGACCCCTGCAGCCCGCGCGGGCGGCCTCAAAAAAAGCATTGACAGCTGCCAGTTCGGCCTTCGCCTCCAAGAGGCTTTGGTCCGATCGGCTATAAGCTTCTTTGACCACCTTGCTCTCTCTGCCCCTCCTGATCATCCTCCGCCTCCCCAGCCTCGGCCGGCTCACCTTTAATAGTCACCAGGTGCATCGGTCTATTAGCATCAAGCGTGCCAAAGAGTGGGCTGTATCCATTTTTGATATTAAATATCAAGACCTTGGAAAACAAACGCAGTGGCCTGCCAGGTCTTTTCTGTCAAAAATCCTGCAGGCGAGGCCGAAGTTTTGACTGAAACGAAGGCGCCTTTACACATACCCCCCTGAGACCGACCCGCGATTCCTCATCAAGCGATGCACCTCCAGCCGCTCCAGGGCGATCTCCACCACTTCCTCTGAACGGAACGGCACCCGGGCCTGAGTCCCAAAAAACGACTCAACCGCTTCCTCACGCCCCAGCCCTCCCAGAGGCACCACGTAAGTAATTATCCGCTCATGGTGCAATGGGTGAAATTCGGAAATCCTTTTATGATTAGAGACATACCAATCCCAGAGCCGTGGTAGGGCATATGGGTTCTCAGACATGCGGGATACTGGGACGTGCTTGTTACGTACCGGGACCTTGTCCAAGACATAGTCCAGGGCCTTTTCCACGAGGTCTTTCTCGGAAAAGCATCCCACAGCCCCAAGGAGCTCCAATCGCTCGAATTCACTATCGGAAACCCCCAGGCGCTCGAGTATCCAGTCAAACGCCCTTCTCCCCCCGCTTAAAGCACCGATCCTGAGGGCCGCTCCCATGACTTCCTGGGAGACCGAATCTCCCCTGCAAAGGCTGAAGAACTTTTCCAGGCCGAAATCAACTGCCTGCTCACAGCCGAAAAGCGCCGCCTTCCACAGGAGATCGTCACGGAGCCTGGAGGAGGCAAGGCTCTCACCCTCCGAGGGCTCCACCCCCGTCCTTTTCAAGACCCCTTCCAGCAGCCCTCTTGCCTGTTCCGCCACCTTCTCCGCCAAGGCCCCAGGATATACCAATGAGGCATGGAGCAAGCGGTCTCCGATGCCTGAGACGGGAAGATATGCGTTCTCCCGACGGTACCGACTCAGGAAATCCAGATACCTTGACAAAGGCTCCCTTCCGGCCATAACCAGGGCATAAAGATCGTCCTGGAGCCCCCACCTATCCACCGGGGCAAGGCGGCCCGATGAGAAGAGCATTTCACCCAAGCCCTCCAGGCCGCCATCGCCCGCATAACTCACCCGATAAAGACCTGAACGCCCCAAATTAGCCAGACACGCAACGGCTGGGCCCCCTATATCCAATGCTTCCGAGCGCTTTTCCAACAGGCTTTCTTTTACCACATACCCGCCGTCCTCCAAAAATACAGCCATCTCAATCGGTATTCGCCAAAGCGACTCCGAGGGCTGGTCGAGGTATGTGAACCTCTCCTGCCGCAATTCCACTCTGCCTTGCTCGAGGCGGACCTCGAGCAAGGGGTATCCCGGCTGATTCAGCCAGGTCTCGACCACCCGTCTCACCGGCAGCTCCGAGGCCCTGTCAATGGCATCCCAGGCGGAGCGGCTGGTAGCACAACCATAGGCGAATTCAGAGAGATACCCCTTTACAGCCTGTTGAAAACGTCTCTCACCCATGTATCGATGCAAATGGCGAAGCACGGCCCCGCCCTTGCTGTAAATTATCGGGGCCGTACCTGCGTTGATGACCAGCTGCTCCCCGGGCGGCATTTCTACAGGATGAGTCTTGATCAGGGCGTCCCGCTCCAACGCCGCTCGCATATGCCCGTTGACGAACCTGTCCCAGGTCTCCCAATCCGGACGGTAGTGATCCACCACCCTGTAGCCGAAAAAGGTGGCAAAGCTCTCGTTCAGCCACAAATCGTTCCAGTCCTCAGGCGTAACCAGGTTCCCGAACCACTGGTGCGCTGTTTCATGCGCGATTACTTCGCATATGCGCTCTTCCCCGGCCCTGGAGGTGGCCTCGGGATCCCTGAGCAACAGGTTTTCTCTGAAGGTCATCGCCCCCCAGTTCTCCATGGCTCCAAAGGCGAAGTCCGGTACAGCGATCAAATCCAGCTTAGGAATGGGAAAGGGCAGTTCTGTATATTTTTCGAAATAGTCTAGTGATTTACGCCCAAAATCCAATGCCAAACCGCTCCGATCGATCCTGCCCGGCACACTCAGGGCCCGCACAGAGACCCGTCCCGGATCCTCCCTGATCTCGAAGGGCCCAACACCGAAAAAGAGAAGATAGGTGGCCATGGGCGGGGTGGGCGAAAACCGAACCAGCTTCTTTCCCCCGGGCAGGGAAGCCTCCTCCTCCACCGGGGTGTTGGAAACCGCCACCATGTGCTCATCCACAGTAAGCTCAATTCGAAAAACGGCCTTCATGGAAGGGTGATCAAAGCAAGGGAAGGCCTTCCGGGCCTCTGTCTCCTCGAATTGGGTAACAGCCAGCACCCCTTCGGACCCTCTGCTCCAGTATCGGCTGAGGTAAAAGCCGGCCATCTTGTCATTGAGCCGGC
>JBKHIW010000303.1:0-3343 GCA_046538465.1 Desulfobacteraceae bacterium
CGCGTTCAGCCCGACGAATGGGTCTTTCTCATCGGCCTCATACACGACGTGGGTAAGGCCTTTACAGACGCATACCTTCACGAAGACTTTCTGCGCGTAGTGGATATCCTCCACTCCAGACACACCACATTCAGCCGTGCGGAAAAGGTCGTACTGGGCACCACCCACTATCAGATCGGGGCCAAGCTGCTCAAGAAATGGCGCTTCCCTCCCGAGGTATTCCTCCCTGTACTCTACCATCACGCCCCTTGGTATGAACATGAGCATCAAGATGCCACCATACTTCTTTATCTGGCCAATATACTTTCCAAGCTGGCCGGTTATCCCTCCCATGTGGAAGAGAAGGCCTTGGATCCAGCCGAGTTTACGTCTTCCCCCGAGGCACGGTTCGTGATCAAGAGCGGCTTTGACCTGGACCTGGACATCCTCCAAAGGCTCACAGCGAAACTCCGGGACCTGATCCGAGAGGAAGCGGGAAACATGATGGCGATATTCGACTGAGCCTGCCGCCATAGCGCCGGACTTCGCAGTCGTTGACTACCGCCCCGCCCTGCAATAGACTTCCATGCCCTAAGCCGGAATATGCGCTTCACCTCGGAGCAGCCGAGGTTTGGACAGGGGGATAAATGCCGGGTTCAGCAGGCCGGAAGAGAGCGGAAGACCGGAGATCGGGACGGAATAGGAATCGTCCTGCAGCCGCGGATGCGGTGCAGGTCCTTGGCGCCCGCCAAAATAATCTTAAGGACGTCGATGTAAGCATACCACTACACCGAATCACCGTAGTGACCGGTGTAAGCGGATCAGGCAAGTCCTCATTAGCCTTCGACACCCTCTATGCAGAGGGACAGCGCCGTTATGTAGAGACCTTCTCTCCCTACGCCAGGCAATTCATGGAACGGATGGACCGACCCCACGCAGACAGGATCGAGAATATCCCACCGGCCGTGGCCATTGACCGGAAGAGCCCGATCCGCACTTCCCGTTCAACAGTGGGGACGATGACCGAGATCACGGATCACGTGAAGCTCCTCTACCATCGTATGGGGGTGCTCCACTGCCGCAGCTGCGGCAGGCCGGTGACCCGGGAGACCCCGGAGCACGCCTTCGACGTCCTCTCGCGCCTGAGGGAGGGAAGCCGCGTGGTGCTGACCTTTCCGGTCCCGCTGGACAATGCCTCCCCTGAGGAGGTCCGAAGGGACCTGCAGAAAACCGGCTACACCCGGCTTATGGATCCAGAAGGGCGTGTCAGGGGGATTGAAGAGCCGGGGCTGTTTGCTGACGCCGGAGAGGTGCAGGTTGTGGCCGACCGCTTTGTGTTGAGGGCCGCCGACCGCTCCCGCATTCTGGATTCCCTGGAGCAGGCGTTTCACTTCGGTGGCGGGCGGATAAGCCTTCACGTGGAGCCCGGACACATACTCTCCTTCAGCCGGGGGCTTCAATGTCCGAGGTGCGGGATAGACTACACGCAGCCTCCACCGAACCTCTTTTCCTTCAACAGCCCCTTGGGTGCCTGCGGGACATGCCGCGGCTTCGGTCGCGTAATCGACGTGGACCTGGACCTGGTAATCCCTGATCCTTCTCTCAGCTTGGACGAAGGGGCGATAAAGCCCTGGGGCGGTCCGGAAGAAGGGCGCATGGAGTACCATGATCTCATGGAGTTTTGCGCCAGAAGGCACATCCCGGCCGACGTCCCGTTCCGTTACCTGCCCCCTGAGCAGCAAAAGGCGGTGATCCAAGGGGATAATAAGTTTTACGGCATCAAGGGATTCTTTGACTGGCTGGAAACAAAGGCCTACAAGGTGCATGTGCGCGTTTTTCTCTCCAGGTACAGGGCATATCGGATTTGTCCGGCCTGCAACGGAACCCGCTTCAAGGATGAGGCACTGCTCTATCGCCTGGGAGGGCTGAACATAGGCGAATTTTACGCCCTCAGCGTTAAAGAGGCGCGTTCATTCCTTGCCGGGCCGTCGATTCCGCCTCCTGACGACGCCTCCAGGCTGGTGCTGGAGGAAGTCAAGCGCAGGGTGAACTATCTCTCAGACATGGGTCTGGGCTACCTCACCCTGGACCGTCAATCCCGGTCTCTATCCGGAGGGGAAGTCCAGCGCGTGGCCCTGGCCTCCGCCCTCGGCTCCAACCTCGTCAACGCCCTTTATGTCCTGGATGAACCCAGCGTGGGCCTGCATCCAAGGGATTCCCATCGCCTAATGGGCATCCTGGAGGAGTTGAAGAGACTGGACAACACCGTGGTGGTAGTCGAGCACGACCCGGAGATCATCAGGCGGGCGGACCTGATGGTGGACATGGGCCCGGGCGCCGGGGAAAAAGGAGGACAGGTGACCTATTCAGGCCCGCCCGGCGGCGCCTCAGATTCGTTGACCGGACGCTACATAAGGGGGGAAGTTGGCATTCCCCTGCCGCAAAGACGCAGACGCCCGCAGGCCGAACAATCCTTGGTGGTAAGAGGAGCCTCCGAGCACAATCTCAATGACCTGGACGTATGGATCCCCCTTGGGCTGCTGACCGCCGTAACCGGAGTTTCAGGCTCGGGCAAATCCACCCTGGCCGAAGAAATCCTTTTCAGAGGCCTGAAGAGGCTATTGGGCGGCGAAGCGGGAAGGCCCGGGCGCCACCATGCCATCGAAGGGGCTCAGCACCTGAGCAACGTGGTTCTGGTGGACCAGCGGCCCGTCGGCCGCACCCCTCGGGCCAATCTGCTCACCTATACCAAGACGCTGGCCCCTGTCAGGGAGCTCATGGCCTCCACCGATGAGGCGCTGCAAAGGGGGCTCAGCCCCGCTCATTTCTCGTTCAATGTCGAGGGCGGCAGGTGTGAGACATGTAAAGGCCAAGGCTTTGAAAAGGTGGAAATGCAATTCCTCTCGGACGTCTTTGTCACCTGCCCGGAGTGCGGTGGCAGACGATTCAAGAAGGAGATTCTGGAAGTACGCTACCAGGGCCGGTCCATCCACGACATCTTTGAGATGACTGTGGACCAGGCCTTTGATTTCTTCCATGACCAGGAAGGCATCCTCTCCGGGCTCGCCCCGCTGGCCAGGTCCGGGCTGGGCTATATGCGTCTGGGACAGCCCTTGAACACTCTTTCCGGGGGTGAGGCCCAGCGGCTCAAACTTTCCCGCTACCTGACAGGAGGCGGCGGGAGAAGCCTTTTCATTTTGGACGAGCCCACCACCGGCCTCCACCTGGATGACATAAGGGTATTGCTCGAGGCGCTGCAGGAGCTGGTGGATAACGGAAACACGGTCCTGTTGATAGAGCACAACATGGATCTGGTAAAGTGCTGCGACTGGATCATAGACCTGGGGCCTGAGGGAGGAGACCA
>JBKHIW010000014.1:0-15204 GCA_046538465.1 Desulfobacteraceae bacterium
CGCCAGTATCAAGCCGCCTCCCGAGGCAAGAAGCATACCTGTCCTGTAACCATTGATGTAGAGAGATGAGCCCAGGCCCAACTCCGCATCAGAGAGATCCTCCCTCCGGTACGCGTCCACGATTATGTCTTGGCTGGCACTGAAAAAGGTGACCAGAAAGGCGGCCATGGCCACCACCCAGGGCCGACCCGCCGGATCGGTCTGCCCCAGCCCTCCTATGGCAAGGGCAAGGGCAACCTGCGCCACGAGAAGCCAGCCCCTTCTTCTTCCCAAGAAAGGCGGGGTAAAGCGATCCACAATAGGAGCCCACAGGAACTTCAAGGTATAGGGAAGGCCCACCAGGGCCATAAGGCCTATGACCCTGAGATCAACCCCTTCCTCTTTCATCCAAGCCTGAAGCACTGAAATGGTAAGCAAGAGGGGCAGACCGCAGGAAAACCCCATGATAAGGGATACCAACATCCGGCGGCTGAATATGGTGTTCAGGAGCTCACGGTTCTTTTCACTCAGCACGAGGCGTCACCCTCTGTGGACATGCTGGATGTTACCGATGCCGGCTCATCAAGAGCCCAGGAAAGTGCTTGGATCCAAATTTATGCGGGCGACAGGTTGTCCGTAGATTTCGTGATCCTTGAGCAGGAGGAGGTCCATTCCATTCAACCCCGGCTGTAGCTGTAAAATGATGCTGAATAGGTCATCGACCTCGTTGCACGGATAGGGAATCCCATTCTCGTTCCTTTCAGTGATATGGCGATGATTCACAGCGGAGAACCAGACCTCCATTTCAAGCTCCCCGGCCAATGCCTTGAATCCGTCCAGGATCCCCCGTCCGACTCCAGCCACGTCCAGCCCGTCCACTATGATGCTGTCAGGCTTGAACCCTATATGGTGTTCAAGGTTGTCCAAATTGCGCCTGAGCCGGCTTATATCAAAGCTCCGGTTGAGGTAGGCCAAAATCATCCGATGCCTCTCGATCATCGCCCGAATCTCGTCTTCCGAGTCCAGACCGAGGGCGTTGATCAGGTCAGAGAGGATGACATTGTAATACGAGGCGACTTTTTCCGGGGCGTCCGTCAGGGAGACGTGCACCATCTTATCCCGCCGGAAAAGCTTATCAAAGGCGATATGAATCAGGCAGGCGGTCTTTCCCACACCTGCCCTGGCCATGAGGACGCCCAGGTTGCCCCTGCCCAGCTCTTTCCGGGAGGACCTCTCCAGGATCCTCAAAGGGCTTAACCTTGAGAACTCCTCCATCATTGCTTACCCCCCTTCCTTTGTTCAGCGGCATCACGTTTGAGCTCCTCGGCTACGAGCTCGGGCACCCTGGCGTACCGCGAAAACTCCATGGAAAACTCGGCCTTGCCTTGGGTCAAAGATCTAAGCGTGGTTGCGTACCCGAACATCTCAGCCAACGGGACCTCTGCGTCCACGGTGGTGAATACGCCGTCTTCCGCGGAGCTCAAGATTATCCCCCTTCGTTGATTGATCGATGACATGACCGCCCCCTGAAACTCTGACGGGCTCTCCACCGTGACTTTCATGATCGGCTCCAGGATCACGGGTGCGGCCTTGAGATAGGTCCGGCGAAAGGCCCCTTCCGCCGCAGCAGAGAAGGCCCTTTCCGAGGAGTCCACGGAATGGTATTGCCCATCGTTTACCACCACCTTCAACCCCAATATCGGGGCCCCAATCAGAAGACCCTTTTCCAGACACCTGCGGAAGCCGCTCTCCACTGCCGGGATGAACTCAGTAGGTATCACTCCGCCCTTTACCTGGTTCACGAACTCAAACTCTCCCGTCTCGGACGGCTCCAGATAGCCCGCCACCCGGCCGAACTGTCCGGCGCCTCCTGTCTGCTTCTTGTGGATATAGTCGAAATCCGCCCTTTTGGCAACCGCCTCCCGGTAGGCGACACGCGGTATGCCCGTCTCCACGTCTGCATCAAACTCCCGGCGCATCCTTTCCAGGTAGATCTCCAGGTGAAGCTCCCCCATGCCTGATATCAATGTCTCGTTGGTCTCCTTGTCCACATAGGACCTGAACGTCGGGTCCTCCCTGACAAACCGATTGAGGGCCCTTGCCAGCTTGGGCTCGCTCCTTGCGTCCTTGGGCCTTACCGTGAGGGACACAACCGGCTCAGGGACAAAAATCGAAGTCATGGAGTAGTTGAGTCTGCCGTCAGTGAAGGTGTCCCCGGAAAAGCAGTCGATCCCGAAAAGCGCTACTATGTCTCCGGCTTTGGCCCTTGTTATCTCCTCCATCTTGTCCGCATGCATTCGAACTATGCGGCCCACCTTGATCTTCTTGTGGTCGCGAGTGTTGACCAGTTGGTCGCCCTTTGACAGGGTCCCTTGATAAATTCGAAGGTAGGTCAACTGCCCATAGGGGCTCACCTCCAGCTTGAAGGCCAAGGCCACCAGAGGCTCGGATGGATCCGGCCTCAGAGGGGCCTCGGCCCCTTCAAGATCCAGATCAAGAGCGGTGGTCTCCACATCCAGGGGAGAGGGAAGAAAAGCAGCCACCCCATCGAGCAGAGGCTGGACTCCGATGTTCTTGTAGGCCGATCCCAGGAACACGGGGGTGATCTCCCTTTTCAAGGTCCCTGTTCTTACCGCATCTCTGACCAGCCCCTCTGTAACCCTATCCTCGAGTACGGCCTCAGTGAGCTCGTCCGAGAACAAGGAGGCTGCATCCAGCAGCTCTTCCCTGTGCTTTCCGGCCTCCCTTTTCAACTCCGGAGAAATTTCCGTAACCTGGACGTCCTCACCCCACTCGCCTCTGAAATAGATCGCCCTCATCCCCACCAGGTCCACTACACCCTGGAAATCGCCTTCCAATCCTATAGGCAGCTCCATTAGGACGGCGTTATGGTTCAGCTTCTCCCGTAGCTGCCTCGCCACCCGGTGGGGATCCGCACCGGCCCGGTCGCATTTGTTTACAAAGGCTATCCTGGGCACCTTGTAACGCTTCATTTGCCGGTCCACTGTAATGGACTGGGACTGCACCCCCCCTACAGCACACAAAACCAGTATGGATCCGTCGAGGACCCTCAAGGCCCTTTCCACCTCTATAGTGAAATCAACGTGGCCCGGGGTGTCGATTATATTGATCCGGTGCCCCTTCCATTCGCAATGGGTGGCTGCCGAAGAGATGGTGATCCCTCTCTCCCGCTCCAGTTCCATGGAGTCCATGGTGGCCCCGACCCCGTCCTTCCCCTTGACCTCGTGCACAGAGGTAATCCGCTTGGTATAGTATAGGATCCTCTCTGTAAGCGTGGTCTTGCCCGAGTCGATATGGGCGCTGATACCTATGTTCCTCAGATGTCTTATCTCTTCTGTCATGATTCGCGGTTCTTGCCCTGCGATGATCGCAGCGGTCGAGCTTTCTTCAATTTAGGTTCCGGGCTTCTTTAAACTCCGTCGGTCTTCGTTTGATCAAGAAAAGGGAGGGGCCGAACCGGACCCTCCCTTACTAGCACAATACAGTTCCCCGGCAAAGGGGTTGGATAATATAAGTGCGATTAGACCTTTGTCAAGTTGTACCTGGCCACGGGGATCACGCTGGCCGCTATTTCCCTTCTAAGGGCCACGGTGTTCGCCGGTGTATATTTGGCCAGCTTTTTCACCCCCATCAGCTGGGTCCGGAGCTCCTCACCTTCTGCAGTGGCAGCCAAAATCTGCTTGGCCATAATATCTATCTTGGGGAATGTATCGTTTATATACACCCTGGCGGCTGCCGTATGCAGGCGAGCCTTTTCTTCACCTTCCTTTTCCGCCTTCTTGATCGCCCTGAGCATGGCGCTTTCCATGGCGAAGATCTCGATTATCATATCGGCGATCAACGCCACGATCTCCTGCTCGGAGGCCAGCTTCTGCATGTACTTCTGGGCTGCCGCTCCGGCGGACAAAAGCGCGATCTTCTTGGCGTTCGCGACCATCTTCCTTTCCGCTTCCAGCAGGCCTCCTTCCTCTTCCCCCAAGGATGGGCGAAAGGCGAGCAAATCCTCCATGACCTGCTTGACCGCATCCAGTAGCCCCAGCTCGCCCTTCATCGCGGCCTTCATGATGGAATCGACAATGATCAAGCGGTTGATTTCATTGGTCCCCTCCCATATGCGGTTGATCCGGGAGTCCCTGTAGGCGCCCTCAGCCGGATAATCCTCTATGTAGCCGTAGCCGCCGAATATCTGGACGCACTCATCTACGACATAGTCCAGCATCTCGGAGCCGTAGACCTTATTAATGGAGCACTCCAGGGCATATTTGCGGAGCGCTTCCCCGGTCTTTTTCCCGGCATCTTCCTTGGTCAGGTCTATCCCTTCCAGGGTGAGATCCAACAAGCCCGCGGTCCTGTAAACCATGCTCTCGGTGATATAGATACGAATCACCATCTCGGCTATCTTATGCCTTATAAGGTTGAACTCCACTATCGGCCTGCTGAACTGAACCCTCCCCTTGGCGTACTTGACCGCTTCCGAGAGCATGACCTTGGCGTTTCCCACCATAAAGGCGCCTAGTTTGTAGCGGCCTACATTGAGGGTGTTTAGGGCCACCACGTGCCCCCGTCCCACCTCTCCGAGGACGTTTTCCACCGGCACCTTGACGTCCTGGAAGATGACCGCCCGCGTCGAGCTGCCGTGGACGCCCATCTTTTTTTCCTCCTCGTCCACGGAGACGCCGTCCCAAGCACGCTCCACAATGAAGCTGGTGAATTTATCCCCTTCGACCTGGGCGTAGGTCAAGAACAGGTCCGCAAACCCCGCGTTGGTAATGAACTGCTTTTGCCCGCTCAGGATATAATGCTTTCCGTCATCCGAGAGCGTGGCCGTAGTCTCCGCACCCAGTGCGTCCGAGCCGTGGCCGGGCTCTGTCAAGGCATAAGCCCCCACCACCTCTCCGCTGGCAAGCCCGGGCAGATACCTTTTCTTTTGCTCAGGAGTGCCGAAAAAAACCACCGGCAAGCTTCCTATTCCGGTCTGCACCGCAAAGGTCACGCTGAAACCGGTTATTCCCTGGCTGATATACTCGGTGATCAAGGTGGCGCTGACCTTATCCAGCTCAGACCCTCCATACGCCTCAGGCACGTCCGCTCCCAAGAGCCCCAGTTCACCGGCCTTGAGAAGCAGTTCACGAAGCAGATCAGGATTCACCCACTCCAACTCCTCTTTTCTTGGGACCAGCTCGCCCACGCCGAACTCGACCGCTGATTTGGCCACCATCACCTGTTCTTTGTCAAAATCCTCCGGGGTGAACACCTCTTCCGGCGAGGCCTCCACCAGCAAGAACTCTCCTCCCTTGAAAAGCTTCATTTCAGCCATTGCCGCCCTCCTCCACGCATATAAGATTTAAACACAAGGTCTTGAGCGCAGTCTTGTCAAGCACTAGTAATCCTCGACCTCCAGTATGGCCGCAGCGCCCATGCCGAAGCCGATGCACATTGACACGAGCCCCCATCGCAGCTTTCGCTCCTGCATCTCGTAGACCAACTGGGTGGTAAGCTTGGCTCCTGTACAGCCCAGAGGGTGCCCCAGTGCGATCGCCCCTCCGTTTACATTGGTGATCTCCTCGTTTATGCCGAGCTCCCCGATACAGTATATGGCCTGCGCAGCAAAGGCCTCGTTGAGCTCTATGAGCTCCATCTGCCCCAGCTCCATACCTGCAATCTTGAGAACTTTGGGAATTGCCACGGCCGGACCGACGCCCATATACTCGGGCGGACACCCCTCCACCGCATGGGTCCTGAAGGTGGCCATGGGCTTTAGGCCCAGCTCCTTCGCCTTTTCTTTGCTGGTAAGGAGGACTGCAGCGGCCGCATCACTGGTCTGCGAGGAGTTGCCCGCAGTCACCGTGCCGTTGGCCTTGAAGGCCGGCCTGAGATTGGCAATGCTCTCCTTGGTGGTTCCCGGGCGGACCCCCTCGTCTGTATCGAAGATTATCTCCTCGAACTCGAAGCGTCCGTTCGGAAGCCGCTTCTGCTTCTTTACGGTAATGGGCGTTATCTGCGATTTGAAGCGTCCCGCCTTGATGGCCGCCTCGGCCCTCTGCTGGCTCCTGGCGCCGAACTCGTCCTGTTCTTCCCGACCGATCTTGTATCGTTCGGCCACGTTCTCAGCAGTCAAGCCCATTCCGGTAAAGGCCCCCGGACGCTCATCCACTAATGCCGGGTTGGGATACATCATGCTCCCGCCCATGGGGATCTGGCTCATGCTCTCCACCCCGCCGGCCACCACCACGTCGGAATAACCGCACATGATCTTCTCAGCGCCGATAGCCACGGCCTGCAACCCGGAAGAGCAAAAGCGATTAACCGTCATTCCGGGGATGCGGTCGGGCCACCCCATGGACATGACCAGCACCCTTCCCAGATTGAGCCCCTGGGTGGCTTCAGGGAACGTACACCCGATGACCACGTCGTCTATGAGCTCCGGGTCTAGGTCTTCCGCACGCTTCAGCAGGTCGCCTAGAACGGTGCATCCCATATGCTCCGGGCGGGTATCCTTGAGCGTCCCGCGCGGAGCCTTGCCCACGGCTGTCCTGCATGCAGCCACGATCACGGCTTCTCTCATGATTTCATCCTCCCTCTCCATGAAGGGTTTTCACTTTTTCCCATTCCCCGCCTCGGCTGAATCATCAATGGACGGTCTCGCAAAAACCCGCCCCACCGCCGCTGGGAACGTTGTAACCCCTTGAAACCACAAAAGCAGATAACCAGGTCAGGGGCTTTTTGCAACTCCCTCGTTAATTGCGAAGCGGCTTTCCGGTCTTTAGCATGTGCTGCATCCGCGCCTGGGTCTTGGGATCGCCGCACAGGCTGAGAAAGGCCTCCCGCTCCAGGTCCAGCAGATACTGCTCGGAGACCTTGGTGTCGGCCAGCAATTCGCCTCCGCACAGCACCCAGCCCACCTTGGCGGCGACTGTCACGTCATGTTCTGTTATATAGCCGGACTCACGCATGCTCCAAAGTCCGAGCTTGATCATGGCGAATGTGTTCTCACCGGCCACGCGTATCTCGTTCTTTGGTTCGGGAGGGGTGTATCCCTCCAGGTTCATGGCCAGAACCGTCTTCTTGGCGTCCTCGATAAGATAATCGCGGTTTACCGTCATCTTGTCCACCGGCCTCAAGTACCCCAGCTTGACCGCTTCCGGTCCCGACGTGGATACCTTGGCCATTGCAATCGTCTCAAAGGCGCGCGCCACAAAAGGCATGAGTTCGATCTGCTTGGGATACAGCCCACCTCTCGGCACCTCAAAGAGATGCTCTGTGTTTCGAAGGTAAAGCTCCTTGGTCCCGCCGCCGGCGGGTACGAGCCCCACACCGGCCTCCACCAAGCCCAGGTAGGTCTCGGCGGCGAAGCGCACCCTGTCCGCCGCAAGGCACACCTCGCAGCCCCCGCCAAGGGCCATGCCCGCGGGGGCGGCCACCACCGGCTTGTCCAAATACTTGAGCTTCATCAGTGAATCCTGGAAGGCCTTTATCATCCAGTCCAGCTCTTCCCATTCCTCTTCCTGGGCGGTGAAAAGAATCAGTGCCAGATTAGCCCCCACAGAGAAGTTGTCCGCATGGTTGGCGACGACCAGGCCCTGAAAGTCCCGGGATACTGTGTCCGCGCCCTTTACCACCATATTTACGATATCGTCGCCGATGGCGTTCATCTTGGTATGAAACTCCAGGCAGGCCACCCCGTCGCCCAAATCCACCAAAGTTGCGCCCTTGTTTTGGGCTATGGTCATGTTTCGGTCTTTCAGAGCAGGAAGCAGGATGATGCCCGGCTTGACCGGGACCTCCTTATAGCTCTTAGAGGCCTGATCATAAAAAAGATGCTTTCCCCCCTCCATCTTGTAAAAGGATTCAAACCCCAGGGAATGCATCTCCTCGACCCATGAGGGTAACTCGTACCCCGCCGCCTTCATCTTTTCCGAAGCGGCGGCAAGGCCCAAGGCGTCCCAGGTCTCGAAAGGCCCCATCCTCCAGGCGAAGCCCCAACGCATCGCCCGATCAACATTCACTATGTCGTCCGCTATCTCGGGGATGCGGTTGGCCGAGTATATCAAGGTCTCGGTGATGTGCCTGAAGGTAAACTCCCCCGCCTTGTCCGCGGCGAAATACAGGGACTTGATCTTGCCTGCGGTCCCCGGGACGTTCTTGGCGGCCTCCAAGGATTGTAAGACGGCCTTTTCCTGAGGACGGTACTCCAGGGCCTCCGGGTCTATGGAGAGGATTACCTTTCGGCCGTCCTCGTCCCTGGTCTTCTTATAAAAACCCTGCTTGGTCTTCTCTCCCAACAAGCCCTGGTCGATCATCCGCCGGATGAACTTCGGTATGGAGAAGATATCCCTCCTTTCATCATGTGGAGCGCCCTCATAGACATTTTCCGCCACATGCACCAAGGTATCCAGGCCCACCAAATCAGCGGTGCGAAACGAGGCGCTCTTGGGGTGCCCTATAATCGGTCCGGTCAGTTCGTCGACCTGCTCAACTGAGAGGCCCAAATCCTGCATTGCCCGTATCACATAAAGCAGGCTGAAAGTTCCTATCCGATTGGCTACAAAATTAGGGGTGTCCTTGGCCCATACTATACCTTTTCCCAAGGTCCTCTCGCACGCCTCGGCCAGGGCGTCCAAGACCTCGGGCAGGGTGTCGTCGCAGGGTACTATCTCCAGGAGTTTCATATACCGGGGTGGATTGAAGAAGTGGGTGATGGCGAAGTGCTTTCTGAACTCCTCCTTCCTGCCTTCGGCCAGGGCCGCTGCAGAAATTCCGGACGTGTTTGACGAGATCAGGGTCCCCGGCTTGACTACGGACTCCAGCTTTTCGTAGACCGACCGCTTGATGTCCAGCCGTTCCACCACAACTTCTATAACCCAGTCCACCTCAGCCAGCCGGGCCAGGTCGTCTTCGAGGTTGCCTGTGGTGATTCGCTTGGAGAGATCAGGGATGTAAAAGGACGCTGGCCTGCTTTTCAAGGCGTTCTCCACCCCGCTCCTGGCGAGCTTGTCCCTGAACGCCCTGCTCTCCGGGGTCAAACCCCTTTTCTTGTCTTCATCAGTGAACTCGCGGGGCACGATGTCCAAGAGCAGGGTCTCTATGCCGACATTGGCCAAATGTGCGGCAATGGTCGAACCCATCACTCCTGCGCCGATCACGCCCGCCCTCTTGATCACTCTGTCCATAAGGAGTCCTCCTTCGAGTTGATCCATGGTCCTCGGAACCGTTGAAGCTCCTGGTGCGCCAAAAAGTGAATGAGCGTTCATTCACAAAACTTAATACCACACCCCCTCTTTACCAGTCAACCTCCATTTTCTTCAGCAAAGCCCGGTGAAGGCAAAAGCTCCGCTGCTTTGTCCGATACAGCCGAGTCCGAGGGTATCATGAAAAGCGGCTGCGGCGGAAGCGCGAAAAGCGCCTTCCAGGAAAAGTAAAGAATTGCATTTTGAAGTCAAGCGCACCAAAATGAATGAGAAATCCACGTGGAGGGCGCAAGTGATGCGATTCGTAATAATCGGAGGAGATGCCGCCGGCATGAGTGCAGCGAGCAGGGCTAAGCGGAACATGAAAGAATTGGAAGTAGTGGTGCTCGAGCAGACCTGGGACGTCTCCTACAGCGCCTGCGGCATGCCTTATAATCTCGCCGATCCTGACAGTGATATCAATGAGTTGGTAGTCAGAGAGGCCGGGGTGTTCAGGGAAAAGCAGGGTATCGATCTTCGCACCGGGCATAAGGTGGAGGCGATCGACAGGGCGGCCGAGGTGGTCAGGGGAAAAACCCTCCAGGGAGAGCCCTTTGAAGTGCCTTATGACAAACTCCTGATAGCAACAGGGGCCTCCCCGGTGGTGCCTGAGATTCCGGGCGCCGACCTGCCGGGCGTGGTAAGCCTCAAGAGCCTCCAGGACGGAAGGCTGGCCAAGCGGCTGCTGGCTGAACCGGGAATCAGACAGGCCGTTATTGTGGGCATGGGCTACGTGGGCCTGGAAGTTGCAGAGGCCTTGAGGAGCAGGGGCTTGTCCGTGGATATGGTGAAACCCAGGCCCGTGCTGCTGCCCTGGCTGAATTCACGGCTCTCTGAGATGGTTAGGGAGGAGCTGGAAGCCGAGGGAGTGAACCTGAGGTTCGGGTGCGCGGTCCAAGCCGTAGAGCGGGCTGAAGACGGCCTCCTGGTGGTGTGCACGGACAAGATCAAGCTTCCCTGCCAAATGGTGGTCATGGCCATGGGGGTCCGGCCCAACAGCTCTCTCGCAGCATCAGCCGGCCTGGAGCTCGGAATCTCGGAAGCCGTTTCTGTAGACAGGAGTCTCAAGACCTCCGACCCCGACATCTATGCGGCCGGCGACTGCGCAGACGCCTACCACGTTGTCACCGGCGAGAAGACCTGGATACCTCTGGCCTTGCGCGCCAACAGGGCCGGTCGTGCGGTCGGGGACAACGTGACCGGCAGGGAGGTGTCTCTTCCTGGTGTAGCCGGTACAGCAGTCTTCAAGGTGTTTGACCTGGAAGTCGCACGAACAGGGCTGACGATGGAGGAAGCGGCAGAGGCCGGCTTCGACCCGGAGGAGGAAGTCATCTTTTCCAGGACCAGGGCGCACGCCCACCCGGGAAGCGGCACCATCGGGGTCCATATGGTCGGAGACAAGACGTCGGGGAGACTCCTGGGCGTTCAGATGGTGGCCAAAGAGGGTGCGGCCCATCGGGTCAACGCCCCGGCCGTGGCCCTGTCCGCAGGCATGAGCGTGTCGGGCTTTCATCAATGCGACCTGGCTTATGCACCACCCTTCAGTCCTGTGTGGGACCCCATGCTCGTAGCCGCTGAGCAGCTCCTCAAAAAGATCAACGCTCCCCAAAGTACAAAGGCTTGACGAAAGCGGGCTTTCCACCTATAAGGACGTCTTGTTTGACCGAGGCCTCCTTTCCTTCGGGGGGGAAGGCCTTAACCGGTCGAGGAACCCAGGCGGAGGAGCGCATATGAGCCCGGCATCCAAACAGGCCCCTGGAGTAGCGGTGGCCGGAAGCGGTTACTGGGGGCGGAATCTGGTCCGCAATTTCAACAGCCTGGGCGCCCTGAGGCTGATCTGCGATCAAAACGAGGAGGTGCTGGAGGGGCTGAAGAAGCAGTACCCTCAGGCTGAAACCTGTCTCGCCTTCAACGACGCCCTTTCCAGAGAAGACATACAGGCAGTGGCAATAGCCACTCCGGCCGAGACCCATTTCATTCTCACCAGAGAGGCCCTGCTCGCCGGTAAGCACGTATTTACGGAAAAGCCCCTGTCGCTCCATGAAACCGAGGCAGCCGCCCTGGTGCAGCTGGCCGCGGAAAAGGAGCTGGTCCTCATGGTGGGACACCTGCTCCAGTATCACCCTGTGTTTGTCCACCTCAAAGCGCTGGCAGCAGGCGGGGGGCTGGGAAGGATAAACTATATTTATTCCAATCGGCTCAACTTGGGAAAGATCAGAAGGGAGGAGAACATTCTCTGGTCCTTTGCTCCGCATGATATATCCATGATTCTCGCCCTGGCGGGTGAAGAGCCGGAAAGCGTGCTGGCTACCGGCGGCTATTATCTCCATAAAAAGATAGCAGACGTCACTACCACCCACCTTACCTTCCCCTCCGGGCTTCAGGCCCAGGTCTTTGTGTCATGGCTTCACCCCTTCAAGGACCAAAAGCTGGTGGTAGTGGGCGATAAAAAGATGGCGGTTTTTGACGATACCCGGGACTGGGAAGAAAAACTCCTCCTCTATCCGCATGAGATTCTCTGGCAGGGGCAGGTCCCCGTGCCTGCAAAGGCCGACCCAGAGAGGCCAGGGGTGGAGCGGGACGAGCCCCTGCGCCTGGAATGCCTGCATTTCCTGGACTCCGTCCGCAAAGGGAAGAGGCCTCTAACAGACGGCGGAGAAGGGCTGAGAGTGCTCAGGGTGCTCAATGCGGCGCAGGAGTCCCTGGACAAGGAAGGGATGCGGATACCTCTGGCCCCGAGAAGGCCGCCGGGTACAGAGCCCTACTTTGTTCATCCCACTGCGGTAGTTGACGAAGGGTGTGAGATAGGCGACGGCACCAAGATCTGGCATTTTACCCACATCCTCAAGGGCTCACATATAGGAAAGGGATGCAACATAGGGCAGAACGTCCTCATCGGACCCGATGTCAGCATAGGCGACGGCTGCAAGCTCCAGAACAATGTCAGCGTTTACAAAGGGGTGACCCTGGAGAACTTTGTGTTTTGCGGGCCGAGCATGGTCTTTACCAATGTATACAACCCCAGAGCCGAATTACGAAAGATGGATCAGGCGAGGCCAACACTGGTGAGAAGCGGCGCTACCATAGGGGCAAACGCCACCATTATATGCGGCACTACGCTCGGCAGGTACTCATTCGTCGGTGCAGGAGCTGTGGTCAACCGAAACGTCCCTGACTATGCCCTGGTAGTGGGCAATCCGGCCCGCCGCATCGGCTGGGTCTGTGAATGCGGGGAGCGGCTCCCGGATGATCTGACCTGCCGGTCGTGCGGCAAGCGTTATCAACAGCTCGGGGAAACGATCACCCCTTTGAAAGAGGCGACTGAACCCGAAGACACGAAGTAATCGATGCGGTCACAACATGAGGAGGGCTCCCTTGGATTTCATAGATCTTAAGGCACAGCAGAAAAGAATAAAGGACAAGATAGAATCCAATATCCGGTCCGTACTGAACCACGGTCGCTATATAATGGGCCCGGAGATCGAGGAGCTGGAGCTCCGCCTCTCTGAGTACACGGGAGTGAACCATGCCATTGCCTGCTCTTCGGGAACAGACGCATTGCTGCTTGCACTCATGGCCCTGGATACGGGCCCGGGAGACGCCGTCTTAACCACCCCTTTCACCTTTGTAGCCACGGCCGAGGTGGTGAGCCTGCTGGGGGCCACTCCGGTATTCGTGGACATAGAGCCTGACACATTCAACATCAGCCCGACCGGCCTGGACCTCGCAATCCAGGCCGTTGAAGCCTCGGACCCCGGGATACACCCCCTGCCCCGCACAGAGCACTCGGCCTTGAGGCCTAAGGCAGTCATCCCGGTGGATCTTTTCGGTCTGCCGGCGGACTATGACTCCATCATCTCTGCGGCGGCCGGCCACAATCTCCCGGTAGTCGAGGATGCAGCCCAATCCCTCGGAGGAGTATACAAGGGGCGCAAGGCCTGCGCATTGGGCGAGATCGGATGCACCTCCTTTTTCCCGGCCAAGCCCCTCGGGGCTTACGGTGACGGGGGAATGTGCTTCACCCGGGATCGAAGCTTGGCTCATACCATAAGATCCCTTGTGGTTCACGGCCAAGGCAGCGACAAATATGAAAACGTAAGAATAGGGATCAATGGGAGGCTGGATACACTCCAAGCGGCCATACTTTTGGCCAAGCTGGAGATATTCCCGGAGGAACTCGACCTTCGGGCCCAGGCGGCCGAACGCTATAACCGGCTGCTCTCTTCGGCTGTTTCCGACCTGACCCTGCCTCTACTCCCGGAGGGATACTCATCTGCATGGGCCCAGTACTCAGTCCTCGCCCGCGACCGCTCCCACCGCAATCTGCTGCAGGGCCGCCTCCAAGAAGCCGGGATTCCCACAGCGATATACTACCCCACACCCCTTCATCTCCAGCCCGCCTACGAGGCGCTCGGCTATCTACGGGGCGACTTCCCGATCAGTGAGGATTGCGCCTCGCGCATATTCAGCCTGCCCATGCATCCGTACCTCGACCCGGCCGACCAAGAAAGGATTGCTGAGGCCATGAGCACGGCCGAAAGGTAAGCAATCTTTTTTCGAAGGCCTCTGCCGAAGCCCCTTAGCATCCAGGCATACGTCCGCGGGCCGAGTCCCGGGGATTACCGCCCTCATGCCTCAGGATCCGAGCTCGCTCGCCCTTTTCTCCGCCGCTTCAACAGTCCGCCGCATGATCTCCTGGATACCCGTGCTTTCCAGGACCGAAAGGCCCGCCTGTGTCGTCCCGCCCGGGGAGGTCACCATCTCGCGCAGCTCGTCCAGGCCCTTGCCTGACTCAGCAGCCAGACTGGCGGCCCCCAAAAAGGTCCGGACCACCAACTTTACGGCCTCTTCTTTACTGAACCCCAGGGCCTCGCCTGCAGCGGCCATCGCCTCCATGATCCTAAAGACATACCCGGGTCCGCTGCCTGATACGGCTGTGGCCGCGTTCATCATGGATTCATCGATCACCACGGCCTCTCCTACGGCCTCAAAAATACCGCGAGCGATCTCCACCTGCTCTTCAGACGCCTTGGCTCCGGGGGCGAGGGCGCTCATCCCCATTCCCACCAAGGCAGGGGTGTTGGGCATCACCCGGATCAAAGGCACCTCCTGTCCCAGGATCCGGGTCAAGGTGCTCAGAGGTATTCCGGCCGCGATGGAGATGAACAGGCGGCCCTCCTTCGCCTCTTCCTTGATCTCCTCCAGCACACCCTTTAGGACTTGAGGCTTAACCGCCAAGACCACGGCCGTGGACTCCCGGACAAGACCAAGATTGGATTCGATTTGTCTTACACCGGTCTCCTCCGAGAGCATCGCGAGCTTGTCCCGATCAAGATCCGACGCGGCCAGCTGCTCCGGGCTGTAGAGCCCGCTCTTGACAATCCCTCGAATCAAGGCACCGGCCATGTTCCCCGCCCCTATGAACCCCAGTCTATCCGCTTTAGCCTGCATGGCTTCCCTCCTTGCCGCATTCACAGCCCGTCCGGCTCCTGAGTCGTATAGCATGAATCCCGGGCAGAGGGCAACGGCTCGAAAAAACAGATGAAGACGGCTTGCATTCTCATGTCTTAAGCTTGACGGGCCATTCTTTTTCTGATAGGGAAGGGCTCGCTATTTCGGCGCTAGTTACAGGGGATATTCGAGGCATTACCCGAGAGGTCCCACCAAACCCATGGATAAAGAGGAGGAAACAGAGTATGGCATATGATGCAACCAAGATGAAGGACTGGCAGATCTCCGAGGCTGCTGAGAAAAACATGCCGTCAAACGATGAGTGGCGTGATAAGCTGGGCCTGGAGAAGGACGAGTTCATGGAGTACGGCCGCCTGGGCAAACTGGATTTCCTCAAGATAATGGAGCGGCTTAACAAACGGAAGGACGGCAAATACATCGAGGTCACCGCAATAACCCCCACACCGCTCGGTGAGGGCAAGAGCACCACCTCAGTGGGGCTGATGGAAGGCATGGGCAAGCTCGG
>JBKHIW010000304.1:0-3337 GCA_046538465.1 Desulfobacteraceae bacterium
TGAGTCCGGTTCCAAAATGGAATCCATGATTCGTAGGTAGTACACAGCCGGGTGTGCCCGCTGCGCTGGCTTGCAGCGGGCACGCGCCCTGTATATCGGCAAGGAGTAGGCCTATGAGGTTCCTGCAATCAGCCGAAAAGGTCTTTGACCGGATTGGGGCCGCGTTTTGGGTACTCTCCGGGGCGATACTGCTCTTCTCGATCACCTCTGTGATCGTGGACGTAGTCTTCAGGCTCCTTTACAAACAGTTCTCCCTACCATGGGTGGTGGAGGTCAACGAGTACCTCCTCTTCGCACTCACATTCCTCTCGTCAGTCTGGTGCCTGCGGAGAGGTGGACACATTCGGATCGATTTCATCTACGAGCTTTTCAGTCAAAGGAAGCAGGCCTTTCTGTCTACCATGACAAGTGTTATGGGCGCAGCCGCCTGCCTGCTCTTTTCCGTCTACGGCGGTTACGCTACTTGGTTCAGCTACGTCAAGGGCACGCATTTCTTTAAGTTCCTCAAGGTACCCAAGTACGCCTTCACCCTGGTGATCTGCATTTGCGCCTTTATGTTGGCTGTGGAGTTCGTGCTCTTGGCCCGGAAGGAGTGGACGGCCTTTCGGGCAATGAAGGAATCGTCAGGCGAGGGGAGGGCGTGAGTCATGGAATGGTACCTCGTACTCCTAGTCATGTTCGGAGGGCTGTTCGTGCTCTTGAGTGCGGGCATGCCAGTGGCGTTTTCCTTCCTAGTGATGAGCTTAGTGGGTTCGGCCGTCTATCTGGGCGGTCATTCCGGTCTGCACCAGCTCATCTATGGCTCTATGCAGTCGGTCATGTCCTTTACCCTGCTGCCGGTTCCTCTCTTCATTTTTATGGGGGAGCTCATGTTCGCGACGCGGCTGGGGCTCCTGGCCATTGACACGCTGAACGTCCTTCTGGGAAGGCTACCCGGAAGGCTTTCCCTTTTGAGCATAGGATCGGGAGGAGTAGTGGGGGCACTGTGCGGCTCGGCCCTGGCCTCAACTGCGCTTCACGGCCGACTGCTTTTTCCCGAGATGCGCGAGAGGGGCTACAGCAAGTTTATGAGTCTCGGCCCTATTGTAACCAGCGGCAGCCTGGCCATGGTCATCCCTCCGACGGCCCTGGGCGTACTCCTGGCGAGCTTGGCAAACGTGAGCGTGGGGAATTTTCTCATCGGGTGCATTGTACCCGGGATTCTTCTCGTGCTTGTCTATGGTTCGTATATCGTTATTACCTGTCTGATCTGGCCGGAACACGCACCCCCTTATGAAGTAACAAGCGAGTCGATTGCCAGGAAGGCCTCGCTGGTATTGCGGAATCTCCTTCCCATGGCCCTCATCGTATTCCTGGTCACCGTCACCATCTATATCGGCGTGTGTACTCCCTCGGAGGCGGCGGCCCTGGGTGCCGGCGGTACAATGCTCCTTGCCCTCTTATACCGGCAGCTCACCTGGAAGGTCCTTCGGGAGGCACTGGACGGGACTCTGCGCACCACGGCCATGATTTTCTTTATTCTCGTGGGGAGCACGGCCTTCAGCCAGATCTTGGCCTTCAGCGGAGCCGGCTCCGCCATTACCCAGATGACCGCTGACCTCCCCCTGAGCCCCGTGATGCTCGTGATCTGCATGCAGATCATGGTGATCGTTTTGGGCGCCTTCATGGACCAGCTCTCCATCCTGATGATCACGCTGCCGATATTTATGCCCATTATCCGCGCGATCGGATTCGATGACATGGTCTTTATCATCATGCTCCTGATCAACGTGGAGATGGCCGGGAAGACGCCGCCTTTCGGTATGAGTTTGTTCGTGATCAAAGGCGTGGTACCCGAGGACGTGAGTACCCTGGATGTCTACAAGAGCGTCACCCCGTTCCTTCTCCTGGACATGGTAGTGATGGGGCTGCTGCTGGCCTTCCCCGTCCTCTCCCTTTGGCTGCCGGGGCTGATGGGATGAAGAGCTATGAGTAAGAAAGGGTAGGGGCCTAATGTTGTGAGGTGTGGACTATAGTGAAGAAGTTGTGGAGATAGTAAGGCCGGAAGAATGTTGAGTATGGAAGAGACACCGAAGACATATCAGCTGAAACGACACCGAGTGGTTGAGGAGAGTGTGGACGGTCGCATCATGCGGGTCTTGGAGGGCAGGGCCTCATCGATTTGCGAGCTCCTTCACCGGGCTGCGGCACGACACCCGGACCGGGAAGGTTTTGTGGATGCTACCCACAGGTGGACCTTCGGCCGGTTCGCGGCAAACGCCTCCCGCCTGGCAACAGGCCTAAGGACTGAGCTTTCCCTTCAAAAGGGTGATCGGGTTGCCATGCTTATGCAGACAGGCGTCCCGTATGTGTTGAGTCTTTTTGCCGCGGCTGAGGCAGGTGCAGTTTCAGTCCCCTTGAACAGCCGATTCACGGTGGAAGAGCTGGCTTATGAGGTGGAAAACTCCGAGTCCCGCGTACTCCTGGTGGACGAGGCCTTCGCAGAGACGGTTCGTGAAAACCGCCGCAGCTTCGGTTCAGTCGAGCACGTAGTGGTCAATGGTAAAGGGGGCCCCCCAGGGTCCCGGTCTCTGGAAGAGCTCTTTTCCGCGGGCGAGGGAAAGAGATTTCCCGCGGTGCCTCTCCGGGATGACGATATTCTCATGATCCTCTATACCTCAGGCACCACGGGTATCCCAAAAGGAGCCATGCTGACTCACCGGGGGGCGGTCCATGCTGCAATGCTCATTGAGGACGTCTTCGATCCTGTCCCCGAGGACCGCATGCTGAACGTGCTTCCCATGTTCCACGCAGCCGGTACCATCATGTCCGCCTTCTCTTCTGTCTGCATGGGCATCCCGTGCGTTTACATACCCCGTTTCAAGACTGAAGCAGTGCTGGACACGATCCAGAGAGAGCGTATCTCCATAATGGTTCACGTGCCCACAGTCTACTGGCTAATGGCCAATTGCCCTGACCTTGACCGTTATGATCTCTCCTCTCTCCGAGCGGCCATCGTAGGAGGAGCCCCAAAGAGCCGTGAGGCCTTCGAGCAGATCATGGAAAAGCTGCCCAAAGTCCGCTTCGCCGACACCTTCGGCATGACCGAGACCCACTCCATGGACTTCGTGCTCACCCATGAAGAGCTTCAAACCCACATGGAGACCGTAGGGCGGCCGGTGCCGGTGGTGGAGGTCCGGGTGGCGGACAATGCAGGAAACCCCCTTCCAGCCGGTGAAGCCGGGGAGATCATGCTGAGCGGCCCGAAGATCATGAAGGGCTACTGGAAAAACCCCGAGGCCACCAAAGAGTGCCTCATAGGCGGATGGCTTCGCACCGGCGATGTAGGTAGTATGGA
>JBKHIW010000305.1:0-3333 GCA_046538465.1 Desulfobacteraceae bacterium
AGTGGCCCCTGAAAAGGGTGAAGGTCCTCAGGCAGCCTCCTTTTCTTCTATGGTCACGTGGTCCGGGAAGCCCTCCTCTTCGAGGTACACGTTGATGGTCTCCCTGGGGGAGGCCTCCCAAATTCCTCCCACGTAATTGGCCGTAATAGGGAGCTCCCTTACTTGATCCCCTCGATCCGCCAATATGGCCAGTTCAATCCTCCTCGGACGACCGTAGTCGATCAGCGCATCCATGGCGGCCCTCACGGTCCTGCCTGTGAACAGGACGTCGTCGACCAGGATCACCGTCTTGTCTTCTATGGGGCAAGGAAGCTCCGTCTTCCCTACTATGGGGGTGTTTGCGATTCGGGTCCAATCGTCCCGGTAAAGAGTGATATCCAGCGCCCCTGTAGGAGGCGTTGAGCCGTTCAGTCTGCGTATGGCCTCTTTGAGCCTGGAGGCCAGAAAGGCGCCTCCTGTTCGGATGCCGACCAGGACTACATCGTCCATTGAGGGATTCCTCCGCAAGATGTCTTGGGCCATCTTCAGGATCCGCTCCTCTATTTCCTTCTGCCCGAGGATCACTCTCTTTTTCATAGGTCCCCTTGACATAGTAAGTGAAAGTAAAAACTTGAATCATATTACGGCCTGGAGTAAAAAGCAAATAAAAAAGGAGTCCCTTCCTGCTTATGGCAGCTGATCTTTATTGTCTATGTGATCGTTTGGGGTATCGCTTTAAGGATAAATCTCTCCTGGAAGAGGCCTTCCGCCACTCTTCTTATGTCAATGAAGCGCCTGATCTCGCCCTCAGAGACAACGAGCGTCTTGAATTCCTGGGGGACGCGGTGTTGGATCTCGCCGTGAGTCATCTATTGATGGAGGTCTTTGATGAGGCCCCTGAAGGTCTTTTATCCAAGTTCAGGGCCATGGTGGTCAACGAGCAGAGCCTGAGCAGCATCGCCCGCAGCATGGGCCTTGGAGAGCACCTCTTCCTCGGCAGGGGGGAGGAGCTTTCCGGAGGAAGGGACAAGCCTTCCATCTTGGCCGATGCACTGGAGGCCCTGATAGGCGCCCTGTATTTGGACGCAGGCTTTCCCCGGACAAGGGAGATAGTGCAGGACCTCCTCGAACCCGTGGTCCGGACAGTAGCCCTCGAGCAGGACAGGCGGGATTACAAGAGTCTGCTCCAGGAGTACACTCAGGAGCGATACAAGCTGCGGCCGGAATATATGCCGGTAAAGGAAACCGGGCCTCCCCATGACCGGAATTTTCTGATAGCTTTAAAGCTGGGCGGCAGGGTGGTGGCCGAGGCTTGGGGAAAGAGTAAAAAGGCGGCTGAACATAAGGTGGCCAAGGAGACCTATTTTTGTCTGAGCAGCGAAGAAAGGACTATCTGATTGCACCCCTGTTTGTGCCCAATCAAGGGTGCCCCCAGCGATGTGTTTACTGCAGCCAGGGCTTGGTGACCGGCCGGGAGGAGAAGGCGTTGACCGGCCCTGAAGTCACAGGCCTTTTGAGCCGCGCGGCGGCCTCCCCCCGCTTCAAGAAGGCAAGCGGGGCCGAGATAGCCTTTTACGGGGGGACCTTTACAGGGCTTTCTCTGGAAAAGATGGAGGAGCTGCTCGAAGCGGCCAACGCCTTTGTAGGGGATGGCGGTTTTGATTCCATCAGGGTTTCGACCCGTCCGGACGCATTGGATCGAAAACGTCTGGATCTGATGCGCTCTTTGGGTGTGAGAACGGTTGAGCTGGGCGTTCAGTCAATGGACGATGAGGTCTTGTCCAAGAGCCGAAGGGGTTACAAAGCCGCGGATGTTCACCGGGCCGTAGGGCTGCTCAAAGGGGAGGGTTTCCGCATAGGGATTCAGCTCATGCCCGGTCTTCCCGGAGATAGTGAACAGAGATTCCGGGAGACCGTGACCGCAGTGAGATCCATACGACCGGATGTGGTACGGCTCTACCCGACAGTCGTATTCCGGGGGACCCGGCTCTCCTCCTGGTATGCCGAAGGCCGGTACCGCCCCCTGACGCTCGAAGAGGCGGTCAAGTGGTGCGCCGAGGGCTGCAGCCTGCTGGAGTCGGAGGGTATCCCGGTGATACGCATAGGCCTTATGATAACGGGGTCTGATGACCCTGCCGGGGATATACTGGCAGGCCCCTGGCACCCGGCGCTGGGATTCCTGGTCCGCTCCAAAATCTATAGGGATCGGATAGCCCGTATGCTGCCACCCCTAGGCCTCTCTTCGGCCATAGAGGTGCTGGTTCATCCGTGCGAAGTACCATTGGCCCGGGGGTATCGAAACCAAGGCCTGGCCGAGCTGAGGTTAAAGGCCGGGAGCGGACGGCTGGAAATCATCCCCGACCCGGTGAGACTCAAGGGGCAGCCGATGGTGCAATTAGCTGCGATGTCAGGCGGATAGCTGCCTGAAAAGGAGTGCGGACCGATGAGGGGAAAAAGAGGGCAAAGTCCGCAGGCAGGGTTCAGGTCCGGATTCGTGGCCTTGGTGGGGCCGCCCAATGCCGGCAAGTCGACCCTGCTCAACAGGATCCTTGGAAGGAAAGTGGCCATCGTCTCCCCCAAGCCCCAGACCACCCGCAACCGCATACTGGGGATCCTTCACGAAGAGGACTCCCAGATGATATTTATGGACACCCCGGGCATTCACAGGACCAGGACAGCCCTGCACCGCAGTATGGTGGCCTCCGCACAGGAGGCCCTGGAAGAGGTGGATCTGGCGGCGGTGATGATCGATGCGGGCCGGCCTGACGATTCCGATGTGGATATAATCCTCTCCCGCCTCAGGAGCGTGAGCCGTCCCGCCGTTTTGATAATAAACAAGATAGACACCGGACCCAAGGAGCTCCTTTTGCCGATTATGGACTCCTTTGCCTCTCGCCACCCTTTTGAGGCTATTGTCCCTGTCTCAGCCCTCCGGGGAGAAGGGGTGGACCTACTCCTGGAGGAGATAAGGCCGCGCCTTTGTCCCGGCCCCCGGTTGTTTCCCGAGGACATGGAAACCGATCAGACCGAGGAGTTTATGGCTGCGGAGATCATAAGGGAGAAGATCTTCATCCGCGTCCGCCAGGAGCTGCCTTATGCCGCGGCCGTCGGCCTCGATGCGTTTGAAGAGCGGGGCGGCAAGGGCCCGCTCTATATAGCGGCTCGGATTCATGTTGAAAGCGCTTCCCAGAAGAAGATCCTGGTAGGCAAGGGAGGGGCCATGATTCGGGAGATCGGACGAAGCGCGAGGATGGAATTGGAGAAAAGATTCGGGACCCGGGTATACCTGGATCTCACTGTTCGGGTGGAGAAAAACTGGACTCGGGATGCCCGTGCTCTCAGGCGTATGGGCTA
>JBKHIW010000306.1:0-3325 GCA_046538465.1 Desulfobacteraceae bacterium
CATAGAAACTGAGCGATACATAAGCACCGATCAAGGTAAGTTCTCCCATGGCCAGGTTGAGCACTCCTGAGCACTTGTAGATCAGGACCCAGCCAAGCGCCACCAAGGCGTAGATCCCCCCTACCAGGATGCCGGTGATGAGCGTCATGAGAAAAAGTTCCATCCCATCCTCCCTTTTGGTGACATCGCCTGGGTTACAATCGACGTATTACTATGGACATGGGCCTAGAAATCCAGCTGGCGGATCAAAAGATCGGTCTTGATCCGCTGTTCCCTGCCGTCTTCATAGGTGATGGTGGTATCCATATGGACCACATCAGTGTCCCGATAAAGCGCTTCGACTATATCCTTATATCTTTCGGATACGAATGCCCGCCTTAGTTTGCTCGTGCGGGTCAATTCTTCGTCATCAGCATCAAACACCTTGTAGAGATTGACGAACTTGCGGATCTTGGCCGGATCGGGCAGGTCCCTGTTGGCCTCCTTGATCTGGGATTCCACCAGGTCATAGACTTGGGGTTTTTGGGAAAGCTCATGGTAGCTGGTGTAATTGATCTTCTTCTCGTCCGCCCACTTGCCCACGACCGAGTAGTCGATGCACATGACCGCGGTGATGTATCCCCTTTTGTCCCCGATCACCCAGGCCTCGGATATGTAAGGGCTGAACTTGAGCCTGGTCTCCAGGTACTGAGGAGAGAACGGGCGTCCGTCGCTCAGGGTCATGACGTCTTTGGATCTGTCAAAGACCACCAGATGGCCGTCCTCGTCGATAAACCCCCTGTCCCCTGAGTAGAGCCAGCCGTTGACCAGGGACTTGGCTGTCGCCTCATTGTTCTTGTAATAGCCCTGGAAGACTGACGGGCTCCTGGAGATGATCTCTCCTTCTTCGGTTATCCTTACCTCGGTCTCAGGAATAGGGGTCCCCACTGTGTCGAACTTGACGTCGCCGTCGCGATGAACGATTGATATACCGGCGATCTCCGTCTGCCCGTAGATCTGTTTCAGGTTCACCCCAAGGGCGTGGAAAAAGCGGAAATGATCAGGGCCCATGGCGGCCCCGCCGGTGTAAGCATGCCTCAGACGGGACATGCCCAGGTGGTCCTTGAGCTTTTTTTGCAAAAGCAGATAGGCTATCCAGTTGAGGGTCCTTAAATAGGCGGGTACGGGTTTCTTCTCAAACAAAAGATTTGCTACTTTATAGCCTATTTTTGTTCCTAACTCATAAATTTTTCTCTTTATCCAAGTCGCATCAATGTATTTGACCTGGACTTGCCTGGTCATACCTTCATACAGCCTCGGCGGAGCGAACATCACGTGTGGTCCGATCTCACGGATGTTCTGTTGGGCAGTCTCCGGCTCCTCAGGGAAGTTCAGGGTGTATCCCACTTGGAGGCCGCAAGAAATGGACATCATCTGCTCCCCGATCCAGGCGAAGGGTAGATAACTTACAAAGTCGTCGGTGTCATAGCATGGGTCCACGGACATCAAGTTCCGCCCCATGGTCAGCATGTTCCAGTGACTGAGAAGCGCCCCCTTGGGTAAGGCCGTGGTCCCGGAGGTATAAAAGAGCAGACAGATATCCTCTCCATGGCCTTGCTCCACTGTCTTTTCAAAGAGGCCCGGCTCCCTCTTGTCCACTTCGCGGCCGAGCTGCTGGATATCCGAGATACTCATAAGGAATTCATAGTGATAATTGCGCATTCCCTTCGGATCATCCCAGATTATTTTCTCCAGCTTAGGACATGAATCCTTGATGGAAAGGGCCTTATCCACTTCTTCTTGAGTCTCGCCTACAAAAAATTTGGTATCGGAATGGTCTATTATATATCGAACTTCCTCCATCATGCAGTCCTGGAAGAGCCACACAGCCACCCCTCCGGCGCACATGGTCGCCATCTCGGCCCATAGGCCTTCAGGACGGTTGTCGCCGATCATGGAGACCTTGTCCCCTCGATTCAGCCCCAGCTCCATCATCCCGAGGCAGAGATACTTGACATTGTCATAATAGTCTTTCCACGTGTAGGGCCTCCATATACCGAACTCCTTCTCCCGCATGGCAACCTTCTTTTCCCCATAGCGCTTGCACTGCCTCACAAACAGCTTGGGGATGGTGAGGTCCTTGGTGATTTCCATGGTAGATCCGTTCATACCTCCTCCCCTACCTCCTAGTGGAGTAAAGGTCCTCTTCGCCGAGATAGGCCTTGATCACCTCGGGATTATTCTGGACCTCTTCAGGAGGCCCGTCCGTGATCTGGTTTCCGAAGTTCAGTACGAAAACACGGTTGGAAATGTCCATCACCACTCCCATATCGTGTTCGACCAGTATACAGGTAACCCGCCACCGTTCCTCTTCGTTTATATCCAGTATAAAGCGGGCCATGTCCTCCACCTCTTCCAGATTCAGCCCGGCCAGCGGTTCGTCCAGTAAAATAAGCTCGGGGTCGAGCGCCAGGGCGCGGCCGAGCTCAACCCTCTTCTGGAGCCCGTATGGAAGCATGTGAACCGTCTTGTCCCTTATGCTCTCGATCTCCAGCAGGTCGATGATCTCCTCCTCTATGAACCGCCTGTGTTCCACCTCCTCCTTCTTGGTCTTGCCGGCATATACCGCGCCGCTCAGTATGCCTGACTTTAAATGAATGTGCCTGCCAAGCCTAATGTTATCCAGAACGCTCATGCCGCCGAACAGCTCGATCTTTTGAAAGGTCCTGGAGATGCCTAGCTGGGCCCGCTCATGAGGCTTCAAATGATTCACAGGCTGCCCCTTAAAGCGTATAGTACCCTTTTGTGGAGAATAGAGGCCGTTTATACAATTCATCATGACGGTCTTGCCCGCGCCGTTCGGCCCTATAATGGAATGTATCTCCCCCTTCTTCACCTGGAGGTCTACTCCGGCCAGCGCGGCGACCTTGCCGAAGTGCATATGAACGTTTTCCAGCTCCAGGAGTGTATCGCCTTGGTTGAGCGCCTGGGCGTCTGCCATGCTAGTCAGCCTCCTGTTGGAAAGGTCATGGTTTGTGAAAATTTTCTTTATTAGTCCATATGGCAAGGGGAATCAAGAAACGACTACACCTTTTACTTTCTGGAGACAAGTTTGTCAACCTCTTCCGATCGATTTATTTTGCCTGTCGAAAGCTGGCCTCAAAAGGCTACTTACACCGCGGATCGGCGGACCATTTGGATCCTTCTGTTATCTCGAAGACTCCATAGTCGGAATCAGATGGGTATGACATTGCCTAAGAAAATACTCATCTGTCATACCAGCGATGAAATCTCTAACTATTTCAGCGTCAAGAGTTTCTTCTTGATATTGGGGAGACATTCCATC
>JBKHIW010000307.1:0-3316 GCA_046538465.1 Desulfobacteraceae bacterium
CACATGGACATTTTCCAGGATTATGGGGCCCATGTAATATCCCTCGGGATAATCCTCTACCTTGACATTCCTTCCGTCCAGGACCATTTTGGCCCCCTCGGAAAGGCCCCTGTCCACCCAGTCCACGATCTTGTCCTTGCCCGCCTGGGTCGTATACGGACCTAGATCGGTTTCCTCATCCAGACCGTATCCGAGCTTCATCTCAGAGGCCGCCTTTACAAACTTCTCTTTTACCTCATCGTATACGTCACCGATTATGACTACATTATCAACACCCAGGCACCTCTGCCCGGTCATACCAAAGCAGGCTCTCAGCAGCCAGGGCACTGCAGTGTCAACATCCGCATCCGGCATTATCACCACATGGTTTTTGCCGTTTCCATTAATTGAGGAGGTCTTTCGCAAATCCCCACATAGCTGGAAAAGCTCGTGGCCTGCTCTATTCGAGCCTATGAAGCCCACGCCCTTGATGTAGGGATGGCTCAAAATCTCTTTATTGATATGCCTCCCGCCATGTATCAGGTTGATCACGCCGGGAGGGAAACCCGCCTCCTGAGCGGCCCTGCAAATGGCCTCCGAGGCCACTGGGTCCTGTCTACTCGGGCTGACCACCACTGAGCAGCCGGCAGCCAGTGCGTAAGGAACAAAGGATGACCAGGCGTGCATCGGGATGTTTCCCGGGGTAATGATCAGAAAAGCGCCCAAAGGCTCCCAATACAGGTACTCGTCAATACCCCTCGCCAGGTTCAGCAGCGCCTCGTTGCGCCTTGGGAGCTGATAAAGGGCCGAGCATGCGGCTTCAATGTTCTCTAGCACCCTGCTCACAGATCCCCTGGACTCCCCGATGGTCCTGCCGTGATCCTGCGTCAGTATCCGACACAAATCATCATAATTTTCCCGGAACCTTGCATGCATGCTGAACAGCTTATAGGCCCGGTCCCGCATGGGCACCTCTCTCCACTCCAGAAACCCTTTGTGAGCCGCCTCCACAGCAGCGACAGCCTCATCCCTGGTAGCAACAGGCAGCTCGGCGATCACCTCGCCGGTAGCCGGATTGGTGACTTCTTGAGAATCAGCGGCGCTCGCCTCCACCCATTCTCCGTTGATCAAGAATTTGAGCCTTCCATAATGCTTCTTTACTTCCTCCAACTTCATCCTTTAACCCTCCATCTCTGTTAGCCTTCAGCCACAGCCTCCAATTCCGAGGCCATAAGCGTCCTCTGAACCTCCAGCCCCTTCACGATGTGCTCCCGGGTGATTGCCTCCGCCTTGGCCCTGTCTCCCGCCTTGATCGCCTCCAGGATCGTCCTATGATAAACGCACGATGAACGAAGGTGCTCAATATCCGCGAAGGATCTATACGAAATCCTCTTTATCTGATTATTCAAGGACTGAAGAATTCTTCTCAACCTCAGGTGCCCGGAAATTGCAGCTGTCAAATCGTGGAACACGCTGTTCAGCTCCTCGTACTTCATTATGTCCGGGTCATCACTGCCCTGTACCAGCTCTTCCATACTCTGTACGGTCTTTTCCAATTTCAGCAGGCCGGCCTGGGTCATCCTTTCCATGGCCAAACCCACGGCCAGTGTATAAAGAGCTATCTTGAGAGTGTAGACCTCCCAGATGTCATGCTCACTAAGCTCGGAGACAAAAACGCCGTGTCTCGGCTCCCTTCGGATCAGGCCTTCCGCCTCAAGGATCTTGAACGCCTCTCTCAACGGAGGCCGGCTGATTCCCAGCCGGCTTGAAATCTCCGTCTCTTTAATCCGCTGCCCGGGCTGAAGCTTGCCCTTGATGATCATATCCTCAAGGCGCTTCACAGCCCTGTCTACAATGGATTTGACCTTCATGATCCCAGCCTCCTATTTTGTCTATTGTCTATTGTATTCAAAAAAATCTGTCAAGGTCCTTATTTAACTGATTGAAATAGCCTCTGATTCAGGGCTTCGAACAACAGCAAAAAGTTTTTGTACTTGCTCTATCCAAAGAGCCTGTCCAAGGCCTTTTTTACATCGGAGGCAATAGGCGGGCAGCCTTGAATGAATGTGCCCTTGTCCCTCAGCCCGGCTGTGCAGTTGCCGAGTAATATACAATGCTCGCAATGGATATCCCCGCCAAGGACCCCTTTCCCCATAGCGATCTGGATCTTTCCATCCCCCTTATACTCCTCGCCGTACCTCTTCAAAAACGCCATGGCCGTGGAGTCACAGGCGCTGCATGCATTCCGACTGGTCAAAACGAAACAGGGATAAGCCGAGGAGATATCCTCAGGAACAGCGGGCCTTATCGGGGTGCGGAGCCTTGATAGAAGCTCCAGGTCCACATCGAGCTGCTCCAGGGACAACGACCTGCCTTGCTTGACCGCAGTCAGCATCAGGTGGGAGACGTCTGCGGGGTCAAAGCCGATCAACTCCAGGCCGGTCAAATCAGCAGCCAGGGGATCATCGCTCGCAATCACCGTATCCAGGCGGCGGGGATCCCCTATCATAGGCCCCATCCCCTCCAAGACTACAGTTGCGTCAAGAAGGGCTGCATGGGGAAGGACCGCGCTTGCAACATCGGCAATGGCAAGATCCAGTGTGTGCCATCCCTTCCATTGGCCCGTTTCATCGGGGTGGCTGAGATGATGCATCCGCACCTTCTCTCTTTGGAAGAGGACCCCTTTCATGTTCTTGAGGCTAAGCGTAGCCCCGGTATGCATGTGGGATTTTACTACCGGGACAGAGACCAGCACGTCCGCCTCTAGGACCACGGAGGAGACCCGGACGGTCTCCACTATCATGGGCCTGGGGACTTTTACCTCCACAGGCTCCGCCCGGTCCAGATGCACCATCTGCACCCCCTCCTCTTCCAATGCCGCTTGAATTCCAGAGAAGGCGAATGCTTCCTCCGAATCAACTCCGTAGATGCAGCCGTCCCCGACCATGACCTCGCGGGCTCCGCCCTCCTTGGCCCAACGAACGGCTCCCACCACAACACGGGGATTGGTTACCACCCCGCTCCCCGGGCCTGCCTTGAAGCCGATATTGGGCTTGATCAGGACTCGCTTTCCCCTGAGATCAAGCCTCACGGCCTCACAAAGGGCCTGGCGGGACATCTCCTCCGCGTCCCTGCCATGTCGAAGTGCCACTCTGGGGCTGCTCATATGCTTAGACATCTATACTCTTTCCCGGTTCCAGGACCACTATCCTCGCGTCGCACTGGTTGGCTGCAGCCTCTGAGAAGCCGTCCGCATCCTGGACAAGAAAAGGAAGCGTCCCAAAATGCATGGGTATAACCAGCTTGGGCCCCACCCAGCGCCCGGATAGGTTCAAAC
>JBKHIW010000308.1:0-3307 GCA_046538465.1 Desulfobacteraceae bacterium
CGTTATTGAAGGTCCGCATCATCTCCCACTGAGAAAGTCGGCCTTCTTTTTCCAGGATCTCGAAAACCGGGGGACGAAGCCAGTCGCCTTGATGGATCACCGCCTTGCACTGCCGAGGGCTTCATGCCGAGCAAAACGCAGTCATACAGGCGGCCTATCACGGAATAAGCATCCGCGGAGCCACCCTTTATTGTACCAACAAGCCTTGCGTGATATGCTCCAAGATGTTGATAAACGCAGGGATCCGAAAGATATACTACGAGGAAGGCTACGACGACCCACTGGCTGACCAGCTCCTGGAAGAGGCCGGCGTGGCCGTGGAGAGGTTCGAGCATTGAGATGCCCTTACTGTACCAAGACGGAGAACCGGGTGATCGACTCCCGCCTGAGCAAGGACGGCAGGACCATACGCAGGCGGCGGGAGTGCCTGGAATGCGGCAGGCGATTCACTACCTACGAGAAGCTGGAAGAGGTGCTCCCCATGGTGATCAAAAAGGACGGAAGGAGGGAGCCTTTTAATAGGGATAAGATCATCTCAGGCATAAAAAAGGCATGCCAGAAGAGGGCGGTGAGTGTAACGAGAATCGAGGACTTTGTGGATCAATTGGAGGTTTATTTCCAGGAGCTCGGGCGCAAGGAGGTGGAGAGCAAGGAAATCGGGGAAAAGGTTATCAACAACCTCAAGGAGTGGGACGAGGTGGCCTATGTGCGCTTTGCTTCAGTGTACCGACAGTTCAGGGATATAAACGAGTTCATGGCCGAGTTGGAGGGCATATTGAAGACCCGTAAGACCGATGTGGAGGCATAGCCGGAGCCTATCTGCGGATGAAACAGGGCAGCGACGAGCGGTTCATGTGGGAGGCCTTGCGCCTGGCCCGCAAAGGTTTGGGCAGGACTTCGCCCAACCCGGCTGTGGGCGCGGTGGTGGTAAGGGAGGGAAGGATTGCAGCTCGCGGGTTTCACAGGCGGGCCGGGGAGCCCCACGCAGAGGTGGAGGCTCTGAACCGCCTGGAGGGACCGGTCCTCGGAGGAGACACCCTTTATGTTACCTTGGAGCCCTGCAATCATACAGGTCGTACTCCGCCCTGCACCCGTTTTATCCTGGAGCGGGGAATCAAGCGGGTGGTGGTAGGGATGCGGGACCCCAACCCGAGGGTTGCCGGGGGCGGATGCGAATACCTCAGGCAGCATGGAGTGGAGGTAAAAGAGGGTGTCTTGGAGCAGCCTTGTCTAGAACTGAACGAGGCGTTTATCAAGCATGTCCGTACAGGCAGGCCCTTTGTGAGTGCAAAGTCCGCCGCCACCCTGGACGGATGGATTGCTACGGCCACAGGACATTCGCGCTGGGTGACCGGTGAGCGGGCCAGGAGGTTTGTGCACACCCTGAGAGATCGGACAGACGCGGTCCTGGTGGGTGTGGGCACCGTATTAGCGGACGATCCCTCATTGACCACCCGTATCCCAGGGAAGCGGGGCAAGGACCCGATAAGAGTGATAGCGGATACGGGCTGCCGCACGCCTGAAAAGGCGAGGCTCCTGAATCTCGACTCGGATGCAGAGACCTGGATTGCGGTTTCAGAGGATCTTTCCCCGAAAAGGACTGCAAGGCTGGAGGGCTTGCACAAGGTTTCCTTGTTGAGGTGCCCCACCAAGGAAGGCCGGCTGGAGCCGGGGGCCTTGATGGATATACTCGGGGCCAGGGGGATCACATCGGTCCTTCTTGAAGGGGGTGCGGCGCTTATGGGCTCCATGGTGAGATCGGGGCTGGTGGACAAGTTCTATATATTCAAGGCGCCTAAGCTGTTGGCAGGGGGGGACGGCGTACCAATGGCCTCAGGTCCGGGCGCCCGTAGGATGGACCGATGCTTGGGGTTGAGAGATATCAGAGTGAGGCGGTTCGGATCAGACGTATTGATTCAGGCCTATCCCGCGGCAGATGTAAGAGATACCCAGGATAAACAAGCGTCATGTTCACCGGATTGATAGAGGGTGTGGGCCGGGTCCTGGCGGTGAGGCGCAGGGCCGGGGACTTGGTCCTTGTACTGGAGCCGTGCTTCCCGGCGCAAGAGTGCCGGGAGGGTGAGAGCGTGTGTGTTGACGGCGCCTGCCTCACTGTCACCTCGATCAGGGACGGCGCCTTGTCCATGGATGTCTCCGCTGAAACAGTCTCCAGGACTACG
The DNA here is from genome assembly GCA_046538465.1 of Desulfobacteraceae bacterium. GTDB lineage: Bacteria > Desulfobacterota > DSM-4660 > Desulfatiglandales > HGW-15 > CAZYJR01. The sequence continues at coordinate 2,181 of JBKHIW010000308.1, forward strand.
CTGGGCGCCCTCGGCCGGGGCGATGAAGTGAATCTGGAAAGGGCCTTAAAGGTGGGGGACCGCCTGGGGGGACACCTGGTCTCCGGACATGTGGACGCGGTGGGCCGGATAGCGACTACGGCGCCGGTAAAGGGTTCCCGGCTGGTAGGAGTGGAGATTCCTGCAGCAGTTTCCCGGTACACCATTGAAAAGGGCTCGGTGGCCGTGGACGGGATCAGCCTGACCATTAACAGTTGCCGCAGTGGATTTTTTGAGGTTAATATCATTCCTCTGACCGGACGGGAGACGACCCTGCTCAAAAAGAGGCCTGGAGACCGGGTCAATATAGAAACCGACCTCATAGGAAAGTATGTGGAGAAGCTGTTGGAGGCAGGAGCCCGGCCCGGAGGAGGGGCCGGGGGGGGCGGGATCCGGGTGGAGGACCTGCAAGAGCACGGATTCCTGGACTGACTCCAGCCATAGCCTTCACTACCGCGAGAGAAAGGAGAAAACGCGCTTCTGAGCGTTTGAGGATTATCATGCCTGTATCACCAATAGAGGAAGCACTGGAGGATCTCCGCCGGGGTAAGATGATCATCCTGGTGGACGATGAGGACAGGGAGAACGAGGGCGATCTGACCATGGCGGCCGAGAAGGTCACCCCGGAGGCGATCAATTTCATGGCCAAGCACGGGAGGGGGTTGATCTGCCTTTCCTTGCACCACACCATCGTGGAAAAGTTGAATCTGCCTCTGATGGTTCACGACAACCGCTCTCCCTTCAAGACTGCATTCACCGTATCCATAGAGGCCCGCCACGGCGTGACCACGGGGATCTCGGCCGCAGACCGGGCTACGACCATACTGACCGCTGTATCGGATGAGGCCAAGCCCGAAGACCTGGTACAGCCGGGGCACGTCTTCCCTCTTCGTGCCAGGAGGGGCGGGGTCCTGTTCCGCACCGGTCAGACCGAGGGCTCGGTGGATCTTGCGAGGCTGGCCGGTCTGAAGCCCGCAGGGGTGATCTGCGAAGTGATGAACGACGACGGCACCATGGCCCGCATGCCCGATCTTGAAAAGTTCGCGGCCCAGCACGATCTCAAGATCGCTACTGTGGCGGATATCATCGCCTACAGGATGCGGACTGAG
>JBKHIW010000015.1:0-15088 GCA_046538465.1 Desulfobacteraceae bacterium
ATCTCAGAGAAAAAGCCCTCTTTGGTGAGCTTCTTCTTAAGATCCTTGATCGCTTTCTCTATTTGATTATTCTGTACGATGACCTTCATATACTGATCCCTTTCTTGGGGGAGTGGTTTGACACCGACGGTCCAACAAAACCCCACGACGACGGCACGGCAAATGCTGCTTTAAACCGCCGGACGTTATACCCTACGCTCGCTCAGGTAAATCACTGGCAGATGGTGAACCGGGGTAACCGATTATATTCACGGCCAAAAAAAGACGCCCCGTCCAGCCCTGGGAGCGGAGCCGGTCCTTTCCAGGGGTGAAGAAGGCACCCGGTGAACCACGGGCCGGACCTGTACGGCTCCTCAGCGGTTCTTGGGACATGGTGCAAGATTGATCACCCCCTTTACGGCCGACTCCCATGTACTCATGCGGGAAGGCTTATTCGGCGCAGCGGCCTGCCGCCGTCCTGCGCGGAGAGAAAAACTTGTTGATTATATGACCTCCTCCTGGTTTGTCAACAGTGTTTTCTTTCCAAAAGTGCCACGGCTTCCACGTGATAGGTATGAGGAAACATGTCCAGAGGCTGGACTTGCACCACATCATAGTCATGGGCCAGGGATCCAAGGTCCCTGGCCAGAGTAGCCGGGTTGCAGGAGACATACACTATGCGTCTGCATGCCAGACCCTTCACCCCGGAGACCACTTCCTTGTGCAGGCCGGCCCGGGGCGGATCAATCACCATGACATCCACTTGGCCCACTTCTTTGAGGGTCTCCCGAACATCGCCTTGTATGAAGCGGCAGTTGTCAACGCCGTTCCTACTGCAATTGGCCTCTGCGTCGGCCACAGCGCTCTGCGTGAGCTCCAGACCAATCACTTCGCCGGCCGCCCTGGACAAGAAAATACTGATTGTCCCCGTGCCGCTGTAAAGGTCAACCACCTTTTCGCCCCCGGTCAGACCGGCATATCCGGCCACGGTCTCATACAGCAGCTCCGCGCCTCGAGTATTGGTCTGAAAAAAGGAATCAGCCGAGATTCGGAAGGAAAACGGACCGATCATATCCTCCAATACGCCGTCACCCGCCAGGACCCTCTCCTTTTCTCCCACAGCCACAGACGCCCTTCGGGAGTTTATGCTGTTTACCACCGTTCGTATCCTGGACAGTTCGGAACAGAGTTCGGCCGCCATCGGATGTACCACGTCCATACGGCTCTCCGAGGTTACCAAGTTAACCATCCACTCATCCCTGGCTGTCGATCGCCTGAGGGTCAAGAATCTCCAAAACCCCACATGCGTCTTAAGGCCGTAAGGAGGCAGCCCGCTGTCCAGGGCTGCCCGCTTTACCGCTCCGAGGATCAGATTGCCGTACCTTGGCTGCAGCAGACACCCGTCCACGTCTATCACCTTGTTAAAGGTGCCGGGCACGTGAAGCCCCAGGGCGAAGCCTCGATCCACATCATCCCTGGCAAGCTCCTCCGGCAGGAGCCATCTCCGGTCGGTAAAGGAAAACTCCATCTTGTTGCGGTATCCCCAGACTTCGGGCGAGGGTTTGGTGTGGTTAATCTCCACCCCCTTTAAACCCCCTATCCTCTCCACCGCGTCCTTTACATGCATCTTCTTGTACTCGAGCTGCCGTTCATAGGACACATGCTGCCACTGGCAACCCCCACAGTAGCCGCTGTAAGGGCACCGAGGCTCCACCCGATCCTGGGAGGGGTCCAATAATTCCAAGATACCCGCCTCTGCAAATCCTCGCTTCTTGCGGTAAATCCTGGCCCGGACCCGGTCCCCTGGAACCCCGCCCTTTACAAAAACAACGAACCGATCCGCTCTGGCCACCCCGGCTCCACCGTGTGCCGTACTCTCCACCACGAGCTCTAATTCCTGGCCTTTTTGCAAGCCCAAAACAGCCGCTCCCTTTAGCATCCAGGCATTGAAGTTATATTAGCAGGCCTTCTGGGGCCTTTTCAAACCCGATCCATCTGTAAACAATTCTTACAGGTGAAAAGAAACCTTACACATGCCTAATATCGTTCGCCAGGACCTATTGGATTTTTCCTCTTTATACCAATCAGTTAAATTTTAACCCCGGTTGGCACGCAGCTTGCCTAAGCTATTTGAAAGAGGTTTTAAAGAACCGGGGCTGAATATGAAAAGATTCGCTGAGGTCAAGAAAAAGCGGGGAGGGGCCGCTGAAACCGGGCCGGGGAAAAGCGGCTTTACCATAATCGAGCTCCTGATAACCCTGGTTGTATTAACCGCCCTGGCAGGCATAGCCATACCGACCTTTTCCGTTTGGCTCCCCGACTACCGCCTGAAGAGCGCCGCACTGGGTATCCACTCTGATCTCCAGGCGACAAAGATGAAGGCGGTGCGGGCCAACAGAATGTACGGAGTAGAGTTCGATCCGGCGAACCTCGTCTACAGGGTGGTGGACTGCGGTCCGGACGGAAGCTGCGCGTCCACCGCGGATAATGTGGTCGAAAAGACGGTCAGCCTCTTGGATTACGATGAAACGGGCGGCATCGAGTTCGGAAAGGGAAACGCCGGGAGCCCCATGGGCGCGAGCTTCGGCGTAGACTACGTCACTTACACCTCGCCGGACAACACCGCCACTTTCAACCCCCACGGCATTTCCAACACCGGTTACGTCTACCTTGAAAACGACAGGGGTACGGCCTATGCCTTGGGCACCTGGACCTCGGGCCTGATAGTTATGCGAAAATGGGAGGACTCCGAATGGAAGTGAACGAATCTCCCTACCACGCGAAACCTGGGAGACTGCTTGCAGGACAAGGGGGCTTCACCTTGACCGAACTGCTGGTGGCAATGGTCCTTGTGGGCGTGATTATGGCGGCCCTTTACTCGGCTTATCTAAATCAACAGAGGGCCTACGAGACTAACCAAAACGTGACCGCAGTTCAGCAGAATCTGCGCTCTGCCATGTATTTCCTGGAAAAGGATCTCCGTATGGCGGGCTATGACCCCAAAGGCGCCGGAGGATTCGGCTTCACAGACATCGACTCGGAGACCCAAGACAACGTCCGCTTCACTTGGGACGAGGACGAGGACGGGGCGTTATCCGGATCAGGGGAGTATATCGCATATCGACTGAACGCTGCGGACAACGCCCTGGAACGGGACCGCGGGGACGGGAGCTTCATGGACGTGGCCTCATTTATAAGTGACGTCGCCTTTACCTTTTATGCAACCGACGGGACGCCTACGACCGATCCTTTATCCATCCGCTCCGTGGGAGTGACCATGCAAGCGGAGAGGGGCGGCCACATCAGGGAGTTGGAGACGGTTATTCTTTGCAGAAACATAGGTCTCGGGGGCTGAGATGAAAGAGAAGGATTCGATCACCCTGGGTTCGGTGAAAATGAACGAGCTTGGATTCAATTTGATCGAGGTGATGGTGGCACTGGGCATACTGGCCTTCGGAATCCTCGCCATAGCCTCCCTGCAGGACTCTTCATTGATAGGGAGCTCCAGGGCCTACAGCCTGACCGACGCCACCACCGTTGCCATGGATCAAATGGAGACCCTTATCAGCTGCTCCTATGCAGACCCGGCCCTTTCACCCGGCGACCACGGGCCTGACGCGAAAGGCCGCTATCAGGTGAGCTGGAGCGTTGATGAGGACGGGGCGAATCTTACCAAGACGGTCAGAGTGACCGTGACTTTGAGCGAGGCGGGCGGCTCGGGAAGGACCGCCACCCTGACCTGCACAAAAAACAGGCTTTGAAGAAATAGAGGAGATGGAAACCATGTCTTCCGCAGGGAAAAATCAGCAAGGTTCGGTCCTGGTAATAGCGCTTATACTCTTAGTGCTTTTGACTGTTATAGGCATCTCCGCCTCCCGCAATACTGAAATCGAGACTATGATCGCAGGAAACGAGCGCATAAATAAGCAAAACTTCTATATAGCCGAAGGATCTGCCATGCGAGCGGCTCAGTTGATGGAAAACCAGGACTTCAAGAGCAGCCCCCTCTCCTGGGTGATGGACGAGTCCAATCGCAACTCCTCAGGGGACCTCCTGCCCGCAGCGGCATACAGTGATCTCGAATCACACATCCACGAGAAGGAAAACTGGACAGACGCCTTCTCTCAAAGCTATTCCGAATTGGAAGGAGACGCCCGGTATCTCGCCGTATCCCTCGGCGTGGTGCGGGGCGGCTCTCTGGACATGAGCAAACCCAAGGTCTACGAGTTCGCGATCTTCGGCCGCAGCGACTTCAGGGACGGCAGCGGGCTGGTGGCCCTGGGTTACCGCAAGGCATACTAATGAGGACAGAAAAAATGAATCCATTAAACCCGAGTTGTATTCCACTGGTCGGCGCACTGCGAAACCGGCGCGCTTGGAAAAGAGCCGTTTCCGGACTCTTGATCATCCTTTGCTCCGCGGTATTCACCTGCCCGGCGGGCCGGGCCCATGCCTCGGATGAGAGCGAATGCTGCGACATATCAGACATGCCTCTCGACGCCCTTACCAGGGGTGTAGGCGCCATTGTCATGTTCGTTCTGGACGACTCGGGCAGCATGGACTGGGAGTTCATGACCGAAGAGGATGACGGGGTCTTCTCAGGGGAGTCTGTGGAATACTATTATGTTTTCGACGATCCCGGGGACAACATCTATACGTCATATTATTCCTGGTACAACGACTACATACTAAAAGACAGCGACCGAGACCTGTGGAGAAGCCAGTGGGCGGGCTACAACCGCATATACTACAACCCCGAGATCGATTACACACCCTGGCCCACCCTGCCGGACGCGGATCCGAGCACGCCCAGGTCGCATCCATACCACGCATCCCCGACTTTTGATCTCAGCGCCGTTTATTGCACGCTGGACGGAGAAGAGATACCCAGGGCCCACTATTACACAGTGAACGACTTGGACGGCGACGGCGAGGTCGATAGCGGGGAGGACATCTACCTGGTCTGTCTGCAGAGCGGCGCCTCCTCCATCGACTATTACCTGGTGGAGGAAGACTCTGACGGCGAGGCGGTACACCTGACGCCCAAGAACGCGGACGAAGTCCCCGATGCACTCAGGCCCAAAAACCCGGACGGCTCCTTCAGGACCTATGAGGAAGAGCGGCAAAACTTCGCCAATTGGTATTCCTTCTACCGCAGGAGGGAGCTTACGGCCATAGCCTCCATCAGCCGAACCCTCTACGAGCTGGACAGCGCCTACGTGGGATTCAGATCCATCAACGGTGACATCAAGCAGCCGGTTTTACCCGTAAAGGTTGGCGGTCAAGACGAGCGCCCCACGCTCCTCGAGGCGCTCTATTCCCACGAAGGCGAGATGCGCGGTACACCGCTTCGGCGGGGGCTCAAGTATGTGGGTCAATATCTGGATCAAGAAGACTCGAGCAACGGGGATATGGGTTATGGTGTTACCAGCCCATGGAATGACCAGGGGGAGGGGGGGGAATGTCAGCAGGCCTTTTCGATCGTGATGACAGACGGCTACTACAACGGCCCGTCGCCTGAGGTAGGCAATGTGGACGGGGACAAAGGGCCTCCGTATGAGGACGGGTATTCGAATACCCTGGCGGATGTTGCCATGCTCTACTATGAAAATGATTTGGCATCGGCCTTGGAAGACGAGGTCCCGCCCAACCCTTATGACGAGGCCGTGCATCAACACATGGTGACCTACACGGTCTCCTTCGGCGTTACAGGCACCTTGAATCCGGACGATTATGACCTGCCCGCCGAGGACTACCCCTCCTGGCCCTATCCATTCGGCGGCAGCAGCGAAAAGATAGACGATCTGTGGCATGCGGCGGTGAACGGCCGGGGCGAGTATCTGAGCGCCAACGACCCGGAAAGCCTGGTCAAGGCCCTCTTGTCCATTATGCAAAATATCGCCTCCAGGACGGGGTCCGCCTCGTCGGTATCCATAAACGGAGACGAGCTCTACAACATGGTGGGCGATGAGGTGCGCATGTTCCAGGCGAGCTACTCCAGCGCAACCATGACCGGCGATGTCAAGTCCTACCGGATAGACCAATACACCGGGGACGTGCTCATGGACGAGCCCGTGTGGGCCGCCGCAGAGAAGCTGGACCAGCGAGTCGCCATTGACGGGCACCAAGACAGGATCATCGTCACTTACAATCCGGATGAAGGAAGCGGGCTCCCGTTTACCTACAGTGACCTTTCCTCCGGCGGGACTGATGAGCAGCTCTCTGACCTCGCCCCGGACTGGAGTTCCTCGTCAACAGCTACGACAGAAAACCTCATAAACTACATCCGGGGTGACAAGACTTACGAACTCATAAACAGCGGGCCCTTCAGGGATCGGAGCAGCTTGCTGGGAGACATCGTGAACTCCTCCCCGCTCTTTCACAAGGGAGCGCTTTATGCAGGCGGCAACGACGGAATGCTTCATGCCTTCGACGCCGCCACGGGCACGGAGCTCTTCGCCTACATCCCCAATCTGGTCTACGACAACATCAGCGACCTGGGAGACCCAGCGTACACCCACAAGTTCTACGTGGATCTCACCCCTTACATAATGGATGGAGTGGAGGTGCAGGGCGTTGAAAAAAGCTTGCTGGTGGGCGGACTTGGCAAGGGGGGCAAGGGCTACTACGCCCTGGATGTGACCGGGATAACCGGCGAGGCCGGGTTTGCCGGCGAGACCTCGGCCGGCGTGGCGGATCGGGTGATGTGGGAGTACCCGAAAACCGACACACCTTCGGATGAGATGGACGACCTCGGCTACAGCTTCAGCCGGGCGATTATCGCCGAGTCTAACGACACCACCGGCGCGCCCTGGGTGGTGATTTTCGGAAACGGCTATAACAGCGCAAACAGCAGTGCAGTCCTTTTCATCCTGGACCCTGCCGACGGGTCTCTCATAAAACGACTGGACACAGGAGTGACCGGCTGCAACGGCCTGTCCACCCCGGTATTGGTGGACGTGGACTTCGACGACAAGGTCGATTATGCCTACGCAGGCGACCTCCAGGGAAACCTATGGAAATTCGATCTAAGCAGCGACAACTTCAGTGAGTGGGGGGTGGCCTACGGAGAGGATGATGACCTGGACGGCTCCATCAACTCCGACGAAGGCGATTCGCCCGCACCGCTTTTTCAGGCCAAGGGCCCCAGTGGATCACCCCAGCCCATAACCACAACGCCTGACGTGATGTCCCACTGCGAAAGACACGGCTATATCGTAACTTTCGGAACCGGCAAGTACCTGGGAGAGAGCGATTTGCTGGACACCTCCACCCAGACCGTATACGGCATCTGGGACTACGGCGATGACGAGGACGATTCCGAGTACCTGGGGAGCTTCGAGCGCGGATCCACCCCCCGGCTCTCCAACCAGCTCGAATCTGTGACCCTGCTCCAGCAGGAAGCCTCTGACCACCAACTCACCGTCGATATTGACACGGACGGCGACGGAGAGCTGGACGGCGTTGAAGACATGACCTTGAGAATACTGACCTACAACCCGGCCGACTGGTCCATTACCAACACCCCGGACGGCGGGGTCTCCTGCGGGGATTTTTCTTCCGATGAACCCTGTGACCCCTCTCCTCCCGGGACCCAACCAGACCCGCTGGCACACGCAGGCTGGTACTTTGATCTGCCGCAGCCGGGCGAGAGGGTGGTGAGCGACCCCATGATCCGCCTGGGACACGCACTCTATGTCTCTTTCATCCCGGAGACGTCTCCCTGCGGCACCGGCGGCGACTCAATGGTCATGGAAGTAGACGCATGCAATGGAAGCAGCCTCCAGGGCCCCCAGTTCGACATCAACCAGGACCGTTCGATCGATGAAGGGGATAAGATCGATTTAGGTACGGGCGCAACGGTCGCCCCCTCGGGCATAGCTTTCACCGGAAGGCTCCAGTCTCCGGCCATCCTTAGGCTTCCCGGGGCCTACGGGAAAAAGTTGGAGAAGCGATACTACAGCTCTTCCGAAGGGGGCATAGCTACGGTTACGGCCAAGTCGTCCAGAGTGGGGATTATTTATTGGAAGGATTTATTGCAGCACTAGGAGGACCAGAGAATAATGAGAAAACGCATGATGATTAGGTCGCTTTCGGCCGCCGTGGTTTTGAGCGTGATTCTGGGCGCGGCGTTTTGGGCCTGGGCGGAGCTGGACGATGATCGGTTTCCTTTACCCGAGCCCGGCCAGAGCAGACACATAGGGGTTGTGAACCGTGTGGAAAACGACAAGATAGTGATAAACGACAGGCTCTACCGGCTACTGCCCACCACGGCCTGCTATACCTCGGCCATGGGCGCAGGGTCCATTCATCTCTTTCACCCGGACGACCGGGTGGGTTTTATTGCAAACCCCCGAATGGAGGTGCTCCACCTCTGGCTTCTCCCGAAACAATGAGCCTGAAACAACCTTGATTGTACGCCGAAACCTGTTAACATTGGAGCCGCGTTTTGGCGGAAGCGGCATCGAGGCTGGTAGGGCATGAAGAATTCCAAAACCTTTTCCGATGAAGACGTAATAGGGGTCCTGCTCGGGCAGGGCCTCTTGTCCGAGGCACAGGCAAAGACTGTTTTCAGGGAGAAGGCAAACACCCGCAGAAGAATAGAAAGAGACCGCGTTCTGAACGACTCCGGCCGGGATTCAAGGCATGGGATCGCCAATCCGGTCAGCTTGGTGGACGTAATCACAGCTCTGGAGTTCCAGCGGGCCGACGACCCCTCCAAGATCTTGGACGAGGAGACCGTATTTCAGGCCCTGGCCAGGGAGTGGGGCATCCCTTACAAGAAGATAGACCCCCTCAAGCTGGACCTTAACCTGGTCACCAGGACCATCCCCTACACCTTCGCCCGCCGCCACCTGGTGCTTCCTGTGGCGGTGGAGGACGGGGACCTGGTGGTGGCCACCCCCAATCCGTTCAACGCCGAAGTCTTTCAGGATATAAGTCAAGTGAGCCAGCTCCGGGTGCGCCCGGTCATGAGCCCCAAGTCGGATATAATACGGCTCATTGGACAGCAGTTCGGGTTCCAGCGCTCCATCTTGGCCGCCGAGACCCAGTTCGGCGCGCCGGCGGTGGATATCAGCAACCTGGAGCAGCTGGTGAAGGTCCGCTCAGCGGATGAGCCTGCGTTTGACGACAGGCACATTGTAAATGCGGTGGATCACCTGTTCAGCTACGCCTTTGACCAAAGGGCCAGCGATGTCCACATCGAGCCCAAGAGGGACAAGACCATAGTAAGGCTCAGAATAGACGGGGTGCTCCATACGGTTTACGAACTTCCCAAAAACGTTCATTCGGCCCTGATCAGCCGCATCAAAGCCCTCGCCCGGCTTGACATGGCCGAGAAGCGCAGGCCTCAGGATGGACGCATAAAGATGGAAAAGGGGGCCCGAGAGGCCGAGATCCGGGTCTCTTCCATACCCGTGGCATTCGGGGAAAAGGTGGTGATGAGGATCATGGACCCGGACATCTTGTTCCAGGACCTGGAATCCCTGGGGTTCGAATCCATGGATCTTATGCGCTACAGCAACTGCATCCACACGCCTCACGGGATAATACTGGTCTGCGGCCCCACGGGCAGCGGCAAATCCACGACCCTGTACTCGACTCTGCGGACAATCTCCGGTCCCGAGGTCAACATCACCACTGTGGAGGACCCCATAGAGATGGTCCACCAGGAGTTCAACCAAATAGCCGTCCAGCCTGTAATAGGCATCACATTCGCCTCTATTCTACGCCATATCCTCCGCCAGGACCCGGACATCATCATGATAGGGGAAATGAGGGACCTGGAGACCGCTCAAAACGCGGTTCAGGCCGCCTTGACCGGCCATCTGGTGCTCTCTACGCTTCATACCAACGACGCGCCCTCCTCGGTCACCCGAATGCTGGACCTCGGTTTGCAGTCCTTTCTCATCCAGGCCACTTTGGTGGGGATCCTGGCCCAGAGGTTGGTCAGGAAAATTTGTCCCCACTGCAATGAAGTCTTTGAGATGGAAGCGGAGGAGCTGGCCGCCCTGGGGCTGGACCTGGGCCGCAAAGGGAAGGTCTCGTTGTACCGAGGCAAGGGCTGCTTAAAGTGCAGGGGGACGGGATACCTGGGCCGAACCGGGATCTTCGAGGTACTTCCGGTCACCGATGCGATCAGGCGGCAAATCAGGCCCGAGTGCGACACACAGACCCTGCGGGACATCGCGAGGAAGGAGGGTATGGCTACTATGAGGGAGAACGCGGTGCGAAAGCTTCTCCAGGGCCGGACGACCTATCAGGAGGTGCTGCGGGTGACCTGGGAGCAAATGTAGTCGCGGGGCTTCCCCAGACTTGTGCGGACCATGCTGGTACAACTCACCATCAAAAATTTCGCCATAATCAGTGAGCTGCAGGCCGAGTTGAAACCGGGGCTCAACATCCTCTCAGGAGAGACCGGGGCAGGGAAGAGTATCATCATCAACGCGGTCAATCTGATAGTAGGCGGCAGGGCCTCTTCGGACTTGATCCGGTCCGGCGCGGATCAGGCAAGGGTGGAGGCGCTCTTTGAACTGCCTCCGGACTCGCCCCTGAAAGACGTCCTGGCCGGGATGGAAGTGCCTTTCGAAGGGGAGCTGTTGATCCAAAGGACTATTTCCAGGGAAGGCCGCAATACCGTGCGCATCAACGGAATGATGGCCACGCTCCAGATGCTCTCCAGGATTGGCGGGTTTCTCTTGAGCATCTCCGGACAGCATGAGCACCAGCGCCTTCTCCGGCCCGAGAACCACCTTCTGCTTTTGGACAGCTTTGGAGGCCTGGATGAGCTCCGACGGAACTTCAGCCGGCGCTTCGCCTCCTACCGCGATGAGCTCACCCGGCTGAGGGCCTTGGAACAGGAGATTCAAGACTTGGAGGACCGCAGGGACCTGGCCCGGTTCCAAGAGGAGGAAATCCGCTCAGCCCGTGTCGAGCCGGGGGAGGATCTACGGTTGGAGGAAGAGCGGAACAGGCTGCGCCATGCCGGGGAACTCAGAGAGGCGGTGGGCGGGGCGTACCAGAGCCTCTACGAACAAGACGGTGCGGTGCTCTCCCAAATCGCCAAATGCGAAAGGTCTCTGGCTAAGGCCGCGCAGGTGGATCCGAGGATAGCCCCGGTAAGAGACGCCGTTCTCTCGGCCAGGGCGGAGCTCGAGGATGCAGCGCTGGAGCTCCGCTCGCTCAGGGACGATATCCCTATGGACCCGGGCAGGCTGGAAGAGGTTGAGGACCGTGTCCAGCTCCTCAACCGGCTCAAGAGAAAATACGGCCCCGCCCTGGAGGACGTTATCCGCACCGGGGAGCGCCTGGGCAGGGAGATTGACGACCTGGAGGAGCGCAAATCAGCTCGGGACGCTTTGAGGGAAAAGCTCGCCGGGGCGGAGCAGGATCTGGCCGCCAAGGCTGAGAGCTTGTCACAGGAGAGAAAGGCGGCTGCCGGCCGGCTCACTCAAGCCATAGAAGCGGAACTCGCCCTGCTTGCCATGGAGCGGACCAGGTTCCAAGTGCGGTTCGAGGGCGGGGATGCATCCACGGCCCCGATGGAAGCAATGGGTCCGGACGGAATAGACCGGGTTGAATTTATGCTGGCGCCCAATGTGGGCGAAGATCCCCGCCCCCTTGCCAAAACGGCCTCAGGAGGAGAGCTCTCCCGGATCATGCTCGCCCTGAAGACCATCCTGGCCGAGACCGCATCGGTGGAGACCGTGGTTTTCGACGAGGTGGACGCAGGGATAGGAGGAGCCACGGCCGAGACCGTGGGCCGGAAGCTTAAGGCCTTGGCCAGATATCACCAAATTCTCTGCATAACCCACCTCCCCCAGATCGCCAGCATGGGGGACTCGCACTTTTTGGTGGAAAAAGGGGTAAGGGAAGAGCGCACAGAGGCCCGGGTGGCCGAATTGAACCAGGAGCACAGAGTCGAGGAAATAGCCCGTCTCCTTTCCGGAAAGGCCCCCACTACCAAGGCCCTGGACCATGCCAGGGAAATGCTGGCAAAAGGACGCGAACTCTAAACAGAAAGAAACTATTTCTTGGGGCGGATCAACTGGCCGGCGCTGAAACCTTCCCCTTCAAGGGGCTCTGCCGCAGCATAGCGGTCCATGATCTTTACGGCCCGGATCTCGCCGATTTTGTCCCCCACCAAATAGAAAGACCGGCCTGTGGCGGAGCTAATCGACTCTCCTCTGCGGAACACCTCGAAGACATCCCCCTCGGCCAGGCCTACATCTTCCCCTCCATTGATGACGATGCTCTCCCCCCCTACGGAGACCACCCTCCCGGACCAGGCCTGCTCCCTCAACTTTTCTTTTACCGCCTCGGCTTGTTCCCTCAATATCTCCTCCAGGGCCTCTTTCTTGAGCCTGTCCGGCAGCGCCGCAATGATCTCATCATCGGTACGAGGCTCTCTTTCTTTCACTATCAGAGGGTCTTCGTCTTCATCATACTCCCTCTCGGGCACATCGAGTCTCTTTCGCTCAAGCCTGGTCAAGATCAGAGTACCCCGGACTATATCCACGGCATTGACCACCATGGAAACTTCAATCTCCTTGCCCTTGCCGGTGAAAGGCCACACCGGAATCCGGTTTAAAGGCCATAGGCCGGGGCCGTGATCAATGACTTCCAAGGGATTCACTACAGCCGTTACAAGGACGTGCATCCCCATCTCTTCGGCCATTTTGGCCAAGTCCGGGTCAACGATAATACCGAACTCGGAAGAGCGTGATCTCAGGGTACTGGGAATAGGCTCCTCAGCCTTGCCGACCATCAGGGCTGGATCCTTGTCCAGGAGCTCGGCCAGCTCCGCTGTGATCTCCTCCACCCCTTTATCGCCCAGGCCTTGCTGGTCCTCCACGGGAAGAACCAAGACGCGCTTTTTGAGGCCTGATTCATCCGGGCTCACCTCCCTGTAGATCTTTTTTGTAAAGCCGCACCCGGCAGCCTGGAAGAACAAACCCAGCACCACGGCGAGCACGATTGCTTTGACGCCGCGCATTACCATTTCATCCGCCTTTCCGGTCTCGACCGCACTAGAAAGTCACTGAAAAGGATGCGAACTCCCCCTTATATGCCTCGGGAATCTCTTGCACCCGCTCCACCCGCGCCGCCCGCGGACCCTGACGGCACCATGCCGCAAGCTCCAGCACCTTGTCTTCCGGCCCCTCGGCCACCACCTCCACCGTGCCGTCCCGTCTATTCCTGACCCATCCTTTGACTCCCAGCTTTTCTGCCTTCATTCGGGTGGAATCACGAAAAAAAACGCCCTGGACCCGACCCTCGATGATCAATCTTAGCCGTGTGTAATCCCCCATATTGATCTCCATAGACTCTAGACCGTCTGCGCCTCGCCCCCGCCCAAGAGATCCAAAAAGGAATACTCGTCCAGAATTCTGATGCCGAGCTCCCTGGCCGTGCCCAGCTTGGACCCGGGGGATTCGCCGGTCACCACGTAGTCCGTATTGCGGCTTACTGAAGAGGCCACCCGTCCACCCTTCTCCTCTATACGCTCCCTGGCCTCGGACCTCGACATACTGCTCAGGGCGCCTGTAAGAACAAAGGTCTTTCCTGAAAGCGGCGTCTCAGCAGGAGCCTCAACCCGGGTCTCGAATCGTATCCCCCGCTCCAGCAGCCGCTGAATGCCCTTGCGGTTGGCCTCGTTGGAAAAATAACTGACCACGCTCTCGGCGATTTGCGGCCCGATCTCCGGAATCCGGACAAGTGTCTCTTCATCCGCCTCCTGCAGAGCCTCCAAGCCCCCGAAGTGCTCAGCGAGCAGCCGGGCCAGGTGCTCTCCGACATGCCTTATGCCGAGCGCATATATGAATCGCTCAAGGGTGGTCTCCTTGCTGTTCTCGATGGCTCGAAGGAGATTGTTCGCCGATTTTTCGCCCATTCTATCCAATTTCAAGAGCTTTTCAAGGTCAAGATCATAGAGGTCTGCGGGCTCCCGTACCAACCGGCGATCCAAAAGCTGAATCAGGGTTTTCTCCCCCAGCCCGTCGATATCCATGGCACCACGGGAGACAAAGTGACGCAGCATGGCCCTCACCTGTGCAGGACAGTTGCGGTTGGGGCACCTCATCACCGCCTCACCGGGGACTCTTTCCACCGGGGTGCCGCAGATCGGACAGGTCTCAGGCATGCGGAATGGCTGCTCATCGCCGTTCCTCTTGGAGGGGATCGACTTAACCACTTCCGGTATCACATCCCCTGCCCGCCTCACCACGACGGTGTCGCCAACCCGTATATCCTTCTTCTCAATCTCGTCCTGGTTGTGCAAGGTGGCCCTGTGTACGGTCACCCCGCCGATCTCCACGGGCTCCAAGTGGGCCACCGGGGTGAGGGCGCCGGTGCGCCCCACTTGTACTTCTATTTTCTGAACCCTGGTGGTCTCTTCAGTGGGCTTGAACTTATAGGCGAGGGCCCACCTCGGGCTTCGAGAAACCTGCCCCAGCTCCGCCTGCAGCTTCAGGCTGTTCACCTTGACAACCGCGCCGTCGATCTCAAAGGGAAACTCCCCGCGACGCTCCTCCAGCTCCACACAATACTCCACGACTTGCTCCGGGTCGCCGCACACCTTGAGGTATGGGCGGTTCACCCTCAATCCCCACTCCTGGAGCGCGAGCATCAGCTCCTTCTGGGTTTCAAAGCTATACCCGGCGACGCTCCCCGCCCCGTAGCAGAACATCCTCAGAGGCCTCCTGGCCGTTACCCTGGGATCCAGCTGCCTGAGGGAGCCCGCAGCCGCGTTTCTGGGGTTGGCAAACGGGGCTTCATTTCGGGATCGGCGCTCCCGGTTCAAGGCCTCGAAGTCATCGAGCTCCATATAAACCTCTCCGCGAACCTCCAGGAGCTCAGGGATCGGCCGGCCTCCGCGCAGCTCGAGCAAGGAAATGGGAACATCCAAGATGGTCTTGAGATTTGCGGTTATGTTCTCGCCGACAAACCCGTTTCCCCTGGTGGAGGCGACGCTGAGCACTCCGTTCTCATAAACCGCCTCCACCGCGAGCCCGTCCATCTTGGGCTCCACCAAATACTCCACGGGCGCCTCCCGCTTCACAGCTTTGCCCGCCTATTCGGCCGGGCCCTGCAAAACACCTCTTTAACC
>JBKHIW010000309.1:0-3274 GCA_046538465.1 Desulfobacteraceae bacterium
GCCTATGGCGAAAAGGTCGCCCTCAAGGCCCCGCCCGCCGTGATAGTCAAGAGGACGGCCCAAATGCTGACGGGCGAGCGAATCAAGGAAATCTTCAGAAAACACCTCCTGGAGTCCGCTCCCTGGGATGAAGAGGCGATGAATATAGACGTGTTGAGCTCCCCAGGGGACCTTGCTCTTCCAGAGGGGGACCTCAGCTGGGAAATACGGACGAACGGAAACGGCGACTACCTCGGTAACATATCCGCCGTGGCGACTTTTTGCGTTGACGGCGCCCAGGCGCGCCGGATCCCTCTATCCGGCCGAATATCAGTAAGCGGAGAAGTAGTTCAGGCGGTCAAGCCCATTCGGAGAGGAGAGACGGTGGGCCCTGAAGATGTTGACCTGGTGGAGGTTCAATCCATCAAACAAGGCCATCAGGCCTTGAGAGGCCTTGATCAGGCCGTAGGTATGCGCGCGCTCAGAAACATCCGGCCGGGTCAGACACTGACCACCAGGATGGTGGAGAATCCTCCGGTAGTCCGGAAGGGCGCCCCGGTGACCATAGTAGCGGAAAACGAGATCCTGCGCGTAACAACCCTGGGCGAAGCCCTTGAAGACGGCTGGTCGGGCGACCGGATCCGCGTTAGAAACATTCAAAGCGGTAAGGAGATCACCTGCAAGGTGCGGGGCTCGAAACACGTCTCAGTGACATTCTGAGAATCCTGGCCGAGCAGAGGCAAGGAGGAGAAAATTCATGTCTTGGAAACGAAATTCATGCGTTCTCCCGTTGGCACTCTTCATACTCCTGGCCGCCGGGTGCGCGGGTACTCCTTTAAGGGACGACCCCCGGGAGCCTTTGACATCCCCTCCCCCGCTTGAGCCGCTCCCTCCCGTTACCGCGGAACAACAGCCCGCGGATCCCACCTCTGCTTCCGGACTCTGGAGTGAGGCCCGCTATAGGAATCATTTTCAGGACCTGAGGGCGCATCAGGTGGGCGACCTGATCACTGTAAACATCGTTGAAAGCTCCAAGGCGGACAAGAAGGCATCGACCTCGACCGGCCGAAGCTCAAGCATAGATGCGGGCATCCGCAATCTTTTGGGCTGGGAGGGGAAAATAGGAGAACTCGGCCTGCCCGCCGACTTTGACAATAAGGCCATGCTCAAGGCATCCCTCACGAACAGCTTCGACGGATCAGGACAGACCTCCAGGAACGAGACCATGAACGCCTCCATCACCGCAAGGGTGATAGAGGTGGCGCCCAACGGCAACCTGTTCATCCGAGGCGCCCGCAAGGTGAGGGTGAACAATGAGGCCCAGTACATAACCCTGACCGGCTTGGTGCGCCCGGCGGACATCTCTCCGGATAATACCGTACTTTCAAGCCATATAGCCGAGGCCTCCATAGAATATACAGGGAGCGGGTCGGTCAGCGACAAGCAAAGGCCAGGCTGGCTGATGAGAGCGGTGGACTTTGTCTGGCCCTTCTAGGCCAAAAAGAGAAAACCTTGGTCCCGCTCTCCAAGGAGGCCCCGCTAGTGGGAGGAGATTATGAGTCTTAGGCGTTTCGCTTTAATGATGTTGATTCTGGGATCCTGGGCGATCGGGCAGCTCCTGTGCACCCCACCCGCCCTGGCGGTCCGGCTGAAGGAGCTTGCGGAAATAAAGGGGACCAGGACCAACCAGCTTGTGGGCTATGGACTGGTGGTGGGCCTGGACGGAACCGGCGACGGTCCGCGCACCCAATTCACCATCCAGACCCTGGTCAACATGATGGAGCGCCAAGGAATCCACAGCCTTCCCGACAAGGTGAAGGTGGACAACGTCGCCGCGGTGATGGTGACGGCGGAGCTGCCCCCTTTCGCCAGGGTAGGCAGCAAGATCGATGTCACGGTCTCTTCTATCGGAGATGCGGAGAGCCTGCTGGGAGGCACCCTGCTCTTGTCCCCCTTGAAGGGAGCGGACAACCAGGTATACGCACTAGCCCAAGGCCCGCTCTTGGTGGGAGGTTTTTCCGCCTCCGGTGAGGCGGGCGGAGGGGTCCAAAAGAATCACCCGACAGTGGCCCGGATCCCTGAGGGGGCCACCATCGAAAAGGAGATACCCTTCGAGTTCAATTCGCTGGAGGAGCTGACCCTCAGCCTGAAAAACCCGGATTTCACCACCGCCCTCCGTGTGGCGGAGGTCATCAACAGAAAAATGGGCTCAGAGGCGGCTGTGCCTTCCGATTCCGGTACCATTCGGGTCAATATACCGGAGTCTTTCCACGGGCAGTTGGTCCCGCTGGTCGCCGAGCTAGAGCAGATAGAGATCCGGCCGGACGCCGAGGCCCGCATAGTCCTGGCCGAGCGTACAGGGACCGTGGTAATGGGCGAACACGTCAGGATCTCGCCGGTGGCCATTGCGCATGGAAACCTGAGCGTGGTGATAAAGGAAGAGGATGAAGTCAGCCAGCCCCTGCCCTTTTCCGAGGGAGAGACCAAGGTAACCGAGGAAAGCGATGTAGACGTCACGGAAGAGCGCCGTCAGCTAATGATGCTGCCGGAAGGGGCCAACCTGAGCGAGGTGGTCAAGGCCCTTAACGCCATCGGCGTCTCCCCGAGGGATTTGATCACCGTGTTTCAGGCCATTAAAGCAAGCGGTGCACTCCAGGCGGAGCTGGAAATCATGTAACCCCCTTGGAGAGGACAGGAGCTTTCAACATGCAGGGCCCGACAATACAAGCATCCACCTATATCCCGACGCCTGACAAGGATCAAGGCTCCAGGGAGGAGAAGCTCCGTCAGGCGTGCAGGGATTTTGAAAGCATTTTTACCTACCAGCTTTTAAAGAGCATGCGCCGCACAGTGGAAAAGTGCGATCTCTTTCATGGAGGAACGGACGAAGAGATCTACCAATCCCTCTTTGACCAAGAGCTCGCCAAATCCATGGCCGGGCAGGGACAGAACAGCCTGTCCGAGCTCCTCTACAGACAGTTGAGCCGCGAAGCCCCCTCAATCGGTCTGGAAAAGCCCCTGGAACAGCCGGGCTCGGCTCCGGCACCGGCAAGGATCGGATGGCCGTTGGAGGGAAGGGTCTCCTCAGAGTTCGGCTGGCGCAACGACCCCATCGACGGGGAGCGAAGATTCCACTACGGCTTGGACCTGGCTGCGGCCGAGGGCACATCGATTCACGCCCCTATGGCCGGGCGGGTGGTAAGGAGCGAGTTCACCGAAGGCTACGGCAACGTACTGGTCCTGGACCACGGAAGGGGCTTGACCACCCTCTATGCGCACAACTCGGAAAACCTGG
>JBKHIW010000310.1:0-3244 GCA_046538465.1 Desulfobacteraceae bacterium
CTTGAGGGCTTCCTTGACGATCAGTACAGGCTGAAGGGGCTTTTGCTCTTCATCGGTGCGACGGCTGAAGGTAAGGATCTGTTTGACAAGATTCTTGGCCCTCTCCGCTGATTTCAGGACGCGGTCCAGGTCATCCTCAACCGCGCCTCCGGGGCTTATTCCATGCTTGGCCAACTCCGTGTAGCCGATAATCGCCGAGAGGATATTGTTAAAGTCATGGGCGATACCGCCTGCCAGGGTCCCCAGGGCCTCCATTTTCTGGGCCTGCTGAAGTTGGCTTCGCAGCTGCTTTTCCACGCTCATATCAATCATGAAGGCCAAAACGGCCTTGTCTCCCTCATAATCAATAGGGGTCCCTAAAACAGCAGCTTCAAACGGCTCTCCGCTCTTTCTTAACGCCTTTATCTCAAACGAATAAGGAGGCCCCTCTCCTCGAAGCCGGGCTGCCCTTCTCTTCCAGAGCAACTCTCTTTCCTCGGGAGCAACAGTTGATTCCACAGGCAGCCCCAAGACCTCTTCCGCGTCTTCATATCCGTACATCCGTACGAACGCGGGATTGGCGTACACAAACCTTCCTCCTTGATTTATGCTTATACCCACTGGAGCGGACTCTATGAGATGCCTCATTCTCTCCTCAGAAACTCTGAGCCTCCCTTCGATTTCCTTTCTCTCCTCGATTTCCTTCTCCAATTGTCCCACTGCCAGGGTAAGATCGGCCGTGCGCTCTTTGACCCTCTCCTCCAGGTCGAGGTTGATGCGCCTCAGGGCCTCCTCGGCCTGCCTGCGAACCGCGATTTCCCGGCGGAGCTGCCGATTCTTTTCCGTAATCTTCTCCTGGCTCTTGGAGGATTCATCCAGCCTTGCACCAAGAATCAGCCGCTGCGTGTTGATGCGGTAGGCCGTCAGCATGCCGCCGAGGATCAGGACTGCGATCAATCCCATGCCGGCCGGCACATACCATTGGGCCATCCCGGTGGAGACCTCGGCGGCGGGAATGACCGTCATAATGCAAAGAGGAGTGTCGCTGACTTGGACCCTGAAGGCGAGCCACTTGGCCGCGCCGCCTCCTTCCTGCGCAAATACTTGCATTCTGCCGACCGGCACTTCACTCAAATCCGGCATAGGGGGTTCAGGTCGCTCGCCTTGTGCTCTTGACGGCGGTGGAAGAATAGACCGGCCCTCGAGGCAAGTGATGAAGAAAGAGCGCCTCGACAAGGCCTGGGCGGCCTCTACAAGGTGGTACAGCGTGTACGGCCTAATCCATGCCAATATCTGGCCTTGATAATTGTCCTTGAAGTAGTAAGGGATTGAAGCGATGAGTTCGGAGCGACCGGCGTCCTGCTCCATTACAATCCTGGGCTCGGGTTCGCTGTGGCGCAGATACTTATTCCAGTTTGTCGTATTGTCTCCCTTTTCAGACTCTGGAAGGGTGTCCACAATCACCCCTTCCTTTTTGTCGATAAAGATGATCCTCTTGTAGATTTGATGGTCGTTTATCTGTCTGTCCTCCAGCATTCCTTCAAATACCTCTCCTATATTCAGGAGGCTGGACCTTAAGCCGTATTTCATGGACATGCCCAACGCTTTGTTCTCAAAAAAGGTAAGGATGGATCTGTGCTGAGCCAGGTTTTTCAAGTCATACTTACGTTCGGTGAAAAAATAGCTAAGAGCTATGGCGCTCTTTTCCGTATCCTGCTTTAATTGATCAACTGCAAAATTTTGGATTCTCTTTTGAGATCTATAATCTGTGACAACCAGAAATGTAATAAAGCCAAGCAGCGCTATAAACGCCGCTATCAGAGCAGCCGGCCAGGTAGCTTTTTTATTATACTTGGGGGAAAACATTAAATGCTATTTTTATAGTATTTGAATTATGATGGAGTTGCAAAAAGCCTTTGACCTGGTTATCTGCCCTCATAGTTTCAAGGGGTTACGAGGTTCCCAGCGGCGGTGGAGCGGGTTTTTGCGAGACCGTCAATTATTATAATTATTTAAAAAATTCAGGGTAATATTTTAGAATACCGTCATAGTATTTTTTTACCAATTCTTTATAAGTGCCGTTCTTTTTGGATTCTTCAAAAAATCGATTAAAGGCGGCTCTTAAATTCGGGGCTGCTTTGGAAAAGGCGAAAGCCATATTCTGTATAGGCGAGACCGGCCCGATCACCTTGACCAGACCCGGCCATTTTTCCAAGGCCACCAGCGCATCGGCCACATCCACCAAGACCACATCCCCCTCCCCATTCAAGAGAGCCGGGACCAAATCATTGAGGTTTCCGCCGAAAAACCCGGGAGTTGCACCGGCCCGGTCCAACCCGTAAATGCTGGGATCCACGCATGTATGTTCGATACCAAGGACTTGGAGGCCGTGGAGTTGGGCCTTGACCGCCTCGATGTCCTGTCGGATCTCCCCGCTGGGTTTAATGGGCTTAAGGGCTGAATCGGCACGCGCCATCAACCAGACCTGGGTGGGAAAGGTGGGGCGCGAGTAGGATACCACCTTCTCCCGCCAAGGAAGGACGGTCAGGCCTGTGGCTATAATATCCCCTCTGACCGGTACCTCTCCCATCATTCGAACGTCATCTCCTTCGGGCTGGATGTCTTTCCCTGAAAGGTCCCCTATAACACGACCCCAGTCGGTCTCCACAAAGCGGTATTCCACCCCCAGATGACGAGCGAAGAGTCTTACCATCTCCACGTCCAATCCGTCCCCGCTCCCTGTTACAAAGCGGGCATAGGGTATCCCCAGATGCCTCAACACACCATCCTCTCGGACCTTGTCAAGATCCCTTGCCCATGAAGGCGAAGACAACAACAACGACATCAATGCGAGCAAACATAGCTTCCCCAGGACGCCAGCCCTCGACAGATTCCTCATACCGATCACGCCCTCCCCATAGAGCTCATTATGAACCTTGTTCCATGATTGACGCTTCTCCAACAATCCGCCCAAACGCATCCCACAAAATTGCAAACAATAGAGACTATGTGGGCGAATAACGGCGTTACGGGCTTTGTACAATTAGATTACAATGCATATTGTTAAGAATTCCGGAAAGCTAGCACCAATCGACCTGAATTGCAACTATGACGGAGTTGCAAAAAGCCCCTGAGCTGGTTATCTGCCCTAATGGTTTCAAGGGGTTACGAGGTTCCCAGCGGCGGTGAAGCGGGTTTTTGCGAGACCGTCAACTATGCCGTTACACGAGGTCTGACATCCGGGGCCTAATCAATCGGGGAGGAG
>JBKHIW010000311.1:0-3243 GCA_046538465.1 Desulfobacteraceae bacterium
CGTGCTTGCCTCGGAAGAGGGCAGGGATGTCGTCTTCCTCGGGGGAGAGGACGTTACCTCTATCATACGCAGCCCGGAGATGGACATGCTTTCCTCCTCGATCTCGGCGGTCAGGGAGGTGCGTACGGCCATGACCGGACTCCAGCGCCGCTTAGCCGAGGCAGGGAAGGGGGTGGTTGCGGAGGGAAGAGATATGGGGACAGTAGTCTTTCCGGACGCCTTGCACAAATTTTTCTTGACGGCGCCTGTGCTGATAAGGGCGGAGCGGAGACACCTGGAGCGTCTGGGGCGGGGCGAGGAAGTGTCGTTCCAAGAAGTGGAGGCTGAGCTTCGGCGTCGAGACCGTCAGGACGAGACAAGACCTGTTGCGCCGCTCAGACCGGCACCCGACGCATTTGTCCTGGACACGGCCGAAATCAGCCCCGAAGAGGTGGTGGAAGCGATTGTGTCTCGAATGAAATCCACTAACACCAATCTTGGCCCAAAAAACATGCGCGGCTGATGCCTTTGAGGCTCATTTGCGGGTTGAAATCGATATGAATATCTGATAGTGAAAGCCTTTTTATATGCATCCTATGATTGGGAGAAAAACTTGAGGGGGTAGCAAGCTTGATGGACAAATCAACCAACCAGACCGAAGAGAACATCCTTGATAACGCCATGTCGGAGAGTTATGAACCCAAGGACTCCGGCGGCCCGGGACCAGATGACACCAGCAGGGACGGCGATTCAGGCGAGGCCGCTGAGGGCGGGGAGGAAAAGACCGGCGAAGAGAAAAGCTTCATGGAGCTTTATGAAGAGAGTATCAAGAGCCCTCAGGAAGGTGATTTGGTCACTGGCGAGATTGTTCAGATCGACAAGGATTACGTACTGGTGGACATTGGATACAAGTCTGAGGGGCAGATATCCATCAGCGAATTCTTGGACTCCCAAGGCAATCTCACCGCCGAGGTGGGCGATCAAGTGGATGTTCTCTTGGAGCGGCGCGAGGATGAGGACGGGCTGATAATCCTTTCCAAGGAGAAGGCCGCAAAGATCAAGGTTTGGGACAAGATCCGCGATATCTACAAGAACGACCGTACTATAAAGGGGCGGATAGTCTCCAGGATCAAGGGCGGCATGTCGGTGGATATCGGCCTCCAGGCGTTTCTCCCGGGATCCCAGATCGATCTGAAGCCTGTGCGCGACTTTGACTTCCTCATAAACACCACCCACGAGTTCAAGATCCTTAAGTACAATCGGCGCAGGGGCAATATCGTCCTTTCCAGAAGAGCAATATTGGAAGAGCATAGGGCCGCTCAGAAAAAGGAGACACTGAAGATCCTCAAGGAAGGGGCGGTGCTGGACGGAACGGTGAAGAATATCACGGACTACGGCCTCTTTGTGGATTTGGGAGGGATCGACGGACTTCTGCACATCACTGATATGTCCTGGGGGAGAGTGGGCCATCCATCGGAGATGTACAAGATCGGCGACCCCATAACTGTGAAGGTGCTGAATTTCGATCCAGAGACTGAAAAGGTATCGCTCGGGCTGAAGCAACTAAAGCCTGATCCATGGACCGATGCTGATCAGAAATATCCTATTGGTACCCGCATCAAAGGCCGAGTGGTCAGCCTGGCCGATTACGGCGCATTCGTCGAAGTCGAGGAGGGCATTGAAGGACTCATACACATCTCCGAGATGTCGTGGACTCGGAAGATAAGGCATCCCTCGCAGGTGGTGAAAGTCGGTGACGAGGTAGAGGCCGAGGTCCTGAATATCGATACAGAGGCCAAGCGAATCTCACTGGGACTGAAACAGACCGAGCCCAACCCTTGGGAGGTAATAGGCGAAAAATACCCCGTGGGCACCATTATCCAGGGAAAAATAAAGAATATTACCGACTTTGGCGTGTTTATCGGCATTGATGAAGGCATCGACGGGTTGGTTCATATCTCGGATATATCTTGGACTAAGAGGGTAAAGCATCCTTCTGAAATCTATAAGAAGGGCCAGGAGGTGCAGGCCGTTGTCCTTAATATAGACAAGGAGAATGAGCGTTTCTCGCTCGGCATCAAGCAGTTGGCACCGGATCCATGGGACGAGGTCCCGGAGAAGTACCGGCCGGGCACCCGTATAACCGGCCGGGTGACAAATATCACGGACTTCGGCGTATTCGTGGAACTGGAAGAAGGCATTGAGGGACTCATACACGTCTCCGAATTGAGCAAGGACAAGGCCGGCAACCCGCTCAGCCGTTTCAAGGTGGATGATGTGATCCAGGCAAAGGTGATCAATGTCAACCGCATTGAGAAGAAGATCGGGCTGTCGGTCAGGAAGCTGGAGGAGGGGGACGAAAAGGAGATCTACGACAACTACCTCAACAGCAGGAGGGGAGCGACCTCTAATCTCGGAGAGCTCCTAAAAGAGGTCCAAAGCCAACAAGGCGAGGACAAGGAAGATACTGAAGAGCCCCGTATAAGCCCGGATTCGGATGAAGAGGACCCCGGCCCGGAGTCCGGACGGTAGCCGCACGCCATGGCGTGGAAGCGAAGCCCTATCCTGTCGGTAATCCTGATCCTGGGGGTCGCAGCCGCCCTCTTGTGGGGAAGCATTGCGGCCCTGTTCCTTCTGAGCGGGAAGTCGACCAGTCTGCCTTCCATTTCACTCGGACGAAAGATCGGGGTAATTCCTGTGGAAGGGGTTATCGAAGACTCCAGGGAGATCCTTTCTCAGATCGTGGCCTTCCGGGAGGACGATTCCATAAGGGCCATCATCCTCCGGATAGACTCGCCCGGGGGACGGGTGGGGCCGTCCCAGGAGATACACAGGGAGATCCTCAAGACCAACGAGGCAAAGCGGGTGGTGGTCTCCATGGGCGACGTAGCCGCCTCCGGGGGGTATTACATCGCTTGTGCAGCCGAGAGAATTGTGGCCAATCCCGGGACCATTGTGGGCAGCATAGGGGTGATGATGGAGTTTCTGCAGTTGCAGGAGCTGCTGGAGAAGGCCGGTGTGGGCCTTGAAGTGCTGAAGAGCGGGGAATTCAAGGATGTGGGCTCCCCCCACCGTGAGATGACCCCCCGGGAGAGGGAGATCCTTATGGAGCTGATCGGAGACATACAGGATCAGTTCGTGGACGCGGTCGCCCGGGGGAGGGAGCTTTCATCGGACCAGGTGAGAAAAATAGCAGACGGACGGGTGTTTTCCGGCGCCAGGGCCATGGACATGGGGCTGGTGGATCAACTGGGTAATTTCCGG
>JBKHIW010000016.1:0-15000 GCA_046538465.1 Desulfobacteraceae bacterium
GGCCCGCTCCCAAGAAAAGGACAATAAAGCCGATCAGGATCATGCTCTTTTTCATAGGTCTTCTCCCAAGCGGGATCCTTTTATAGCACCGGGCCCCAAAGCTTCTCAAGCCGAAAGACCGGGCCGGATACAAGGGTAAGGCCCCCGAGGGCCTGATTCCATGTTTTCAAACCGCACCTGGGCTGTTATGGTAATCTTACTTTGAGAACACCGGACAGGAAACCATGAGACTTGGAATAATCGGATTGCCCCAAGCGGGGAAGTCGACGGTATTCGAGGCGCTGGCCGGGGCAAGAGGTGAGTCCTCCCAACAAAAGACTGGCAGGCAGGATCATAGGATAGGAACCGTCAGGGTGGCTGACCGGCGCGTGGACTTTTTATCGGATGTATACAAACCGAAAAAGACCGCCTACGCCCAGGTGGAGTACCTCCTTCCCTCGAAGGCCGCATCAGGCACCTCGGAAGACGCTGCATGGAATCAGGTGCGTGCATGCGATGCACTAATACACGTAATAAGGAATTTCCGCGGCGCTATGGGACTCGACCCTTTTCCTGAGCGCGACTTCCGCCGACTCGAAGAGGAAATGGTCATACTGGACCTCTCAGTGGTGGAAAAGAAGCTCGAGCGAATGGAGCTCGACGCAAAAAGGGGAAAGAAGCCTGACGAGGAATTGAAAGGCCTCATGGAGAAGAGCAAGGCCCTACTCGAGGACAACATGCCCTTGAGATCGGACCATGATCTTGCCTCAGCACCCGCTCTCAGGGGCTTTACCTTCCTATCGGCCAAACCCGTGCTTCTGGTTGTAAACAACGACGACGAGGACCTCGATGAGCCGAATTGGGAAAACCGCCCGGAGGACCTGGAGATACTGGTGGTGAGGGGACGGCTGGAAAAGGAGCTCGCCGCCCTCGGACCGGAAGAGGCGGAGGAGTTCATGGAGGCCTACGGGGTGGAGAGCTCGGCCCTTGACCGGGTTATAAGAAAGTCTTATGAATTGCTGGACTTGATCTCCTTCTTTACGGTCGGCGAGGACGAGGTCAAGGCATGGACCATTCCTAGAGGCACACAAGCCCTGGAGGCCGCCGGGGTGATTCACTCCGACATTCAGCAGGGGTTTATCCGCGCCGAGGTCTTGAGTTTCGAGGATTTCAAAAGGCTGGGAGGATTCCAGGAGGCCAAAAGATCCGGAGAAGTGCGCCTGGAAGGCAAGGAGTACGTGGTTCAAGACGGGGACATAGTTCACTTCAGATTCAATATATGATCAAATGCAGGTACTTGGAAGGGATCGGCAAATGGAAAGAAAAAGAATCAGGGTAGCTATAATAGGCGCCGGGGGGT
This sequence comes from Desulfobacteraceae bacterium, assembly GCA_046538465.1. Classification (GTDB taxonomy): domain Bacteria; phylum Desulfobacterota; class DSM-4660; order Desulfatiglandales; family HGW-15; genus CAZYJR01. The sequence continues at coordinate 1,340 of JBKHIW010000016.1, forward strand.
ACGGCGGCTGTGGGGCGGTGGAGCTCCTCGGACGCCATCCTGCTGCAGAAATCACGGCATTGGTGGATAAGCAGGATGCGGGCAGACCGATAAGCGATCTTTATCCCCATCTGAAAGGATTCTGCGATCTGGAGATCAGCCCGGCCGAGAGGCCTCCTCGAGCAGATGATGTGGACGTGGTCTTCTTTGCCACGCCGGACGGAGTGGGTCAGGCTGAGGCGCGCTCGTGGCTGAAAAACGGGGTCAAGGTCATAGACTACAGCGGTGACTTTAGATTCAATGCACCGGAGGCGTACCGGGGATATGCCGAGCGAATAGGGAGATCCGGGGACCATATAGCCCCGGACCTCCTCCCCGGCTCGGTTTACGGCCTGGCCGAGCTCCACAGGGAAGGTATACGTGGGGCCGATTTAGTGGGAAACCCTGGATGTTTTGCAGTGAGCTGCATACTGGGTCTGGCCCCTGCCCTGCGACATGGGCTGGTGGAGTCGGACACCATTATATGCGATGCAAAGACCGGGGTCTCAGGAGGCGGGAAAAACCCCTCCCCGGCCTTCCATTTCCCTGCCCGTTACGAGGCCACCAATGCATACAAGATCTCCGGGCATCAACACGTCTACGAAATTGAACGAGAGCTGGGACTCCTGGCGGGCGGGGAGGTCACCCTCACCTTCACGCCTCACGTGGTCCCTCAATGCCGGGGGATCCTCTCCACGCTTTACGGCCGCTTGGCCCGGGGACAGGATGCGGCCTCGGCAGAGGAAGCCTATCGCTCCTTCTACAGGGATGAGCCCTTTGTGCGGGTCTTCGGCCCCGGCGCCGCCCTCACTACAGCGCACATACGGGGAAGCAACTACTGCAACGTCTCGGTTAACGTGGATCAGAGAACGGGCAATCTTATCGTGGTAAGCATGATAGACAATCTGGTGAAGGGGCAGGCGGGAAGCGCTGTACAGAACATGAACCTGATGTTCGGTCTCGAGGAGACACTGGGCCTCCTCTCCCCCGGCCAGTACCCATAGCGGCGTGGAATGCATTTGGAATCAATGAGGGTGTGCTTGCGGGTCGTAGGATATGGCCCTTATTTGATACAGACTTTGCGGACTTGAACCAGGTCGGTGATCCCCAAGAAGACCTTTCGGATGCCGTCCTGCATAAGGGTGGTCATACCGTCCTTTACAGCCTGCACCCTGAGCTCTTCCATGCGGGCCCTGGATTGTATCAGCTCCTTCATCTCGTCCGTTCCGTCCAGGATCTCGTGAAGTGCAGCCCTGCCCCTGTAGCCCGTATTTCCGCAGTTGGGGCAGCCTACGGGACGGTAAAGAACCAGGTCGGAGTTGTGTTGGATACCTAAGGCCTCGAAACCCTCGCCGTATGCCCTGACCATTGCATCGAACTCCTCCCTGTCAGGGTTGTAGGCTTCTTTGCAGTCCTTGCAGAGGGTCCTCACCAGGCGCTGGGCCGAGACGCCCAAAAGTGCATCGGCAAAGTTGAAAGGATCCATACCCATGTCCAAGAGCCGGGTGACGGTCTCCGGTGCGCTGTTGGTGTGGAGTGTGCTGAAGACCAGGTGGCCGGTCAAGGATGCCTCGATCCCTGTGGCCACTGTCTCATGGTCGCGCATTTCACCCACCATGATTACGTCCGGGTCGGCCCGGAGGAATGCCCGCATGGCCGTGGCGAAGTCAAAGCCTATCTTGGGGTGCACCTGAACCTGCCGCAGGCCTTCCTGCGAGATCTCCACGGGATCCTCTGCAGTCCAGATCTTGGTCTCGGGCTTGTTTATGTGATGCAACGCCGCATGGAGCGTGGTGGTCTTGCCGCTCCCTGTGGGTCCGACCACCAAGACGATCCCATAGGGCTTGTTGATCATGTTAAGAAAAACGCTGTAGTTGCGCTCGCTCATGCCCATTTTTTCCAGGGGCAGGGGTTCGCCGGCCGAAAGGATCCTCATAACCACGTCTTCGCCTCCGCCGGCGGTGGGAATGGTGGCCACCCGGAGCTCGATATCCAAGGGGGCGTAGCGTTTGAACTTGATCTTGCCGTCTTGGGGCAGCCTGCGCTCTGATATGTCCAGATCGGACATGATCTTGAGCCTGGATACAATGGCCCGTTTAAAGGTGTAGGGTATGGTCTGGTAGACCTGACACGCACCGTCGATCCTGAACCTGATCACTGAATTGGCCTTTCCGGGGCGGGGCTCTATGTGGATATCCGAGGCGGTTCGATTGTATGCATCGATGATCATCTTGTTTACCAGCTGTACTATGGCACCGTCCTCCTCGCTGACCCGCTCAGTGTCCTCCTCAGGCTCGTCTCCCGCTGCTTCCAGCTGTCCCAGTATGTCCTCGATACTCCCGGAGTCTTCAAGAAGTTCAGAGCGCTTGACGTCAAAGAAAAGATCGATCATCTTGAAGATGTCTTCCTTCAAGGAAACGCAGTACTCGAATTCCCTGCCCGGCATCAGCCGCTTTATGGCATCCCGGGCCGGAAGGTAGTCGGGGTTCTCCATGGCCACTGACACCACGTTTCCCGATTGGGCAACAGGCACTACCGCATTGTTCCTCAAAAAGTTGACCTTGAGCCCTTTCAGTAGGTGCCCCGGGATTACCATCTTGTCGTCGTACGGGATGAACCTGGTGTTGAAAAACATGGCAAGCGATCTGCCGATGTCCTCCTTGCTTACGTGGAAATCACTCATAAGAACCGATTCCACGGGCTTTTTCAGCTTGCGGGCTGTGGCCATCGCGATCTGCAGGTCTTTGTCTGTAATGATGCTGTTGCTTATCAAATAGTCGAACTTGGTAGGCTTAGTCTTCTTGGCCAGCTTCTGGTGGTTGAAAAACGCCACCCCCAAGACCTTGGCGATCTCCAGTACCGAGGCCTGGTCTTCCAGGGTATAGTGGTCCCCGTTCTTCTTGTTTATCAGCTGTATCACCCCCAGCAGAAACTTGTTGTACATTATCGGGGCGGCCAAGACCTGCTTGGTCCTGTAGCCGGTCTTGTCATCCCATTTGCGGTCGAACCGGAGCTGCGGATTTATACGGTTCAGCTCGTTCTGATCGTAGGCATTGTACACATTGACCACCTTGGCCGAGGCGGCACAGTAGCCTGAGATGCTCTGGTTGCTGATGGGGACTCTTATCTCGCTTACTTCTTGGCCGGTCTTGACCTTGGAGACTATCTGCTTATTCGGCCCGTCAACCACGTAAATGGTGATTCGGTCAGCATCGAACAGGCTCAGGATCTCACCCTGGAGGTTCAGCAATATGTCATTGGTATCTTTTGCAGAATGAATCTTGTTGGTAATGGCGTTCAGTCTCTTCTGAAACTGGAGCTGCTCCTCCAGGCTCTTCTCTCTGTTGTCGACGCCATCGGCCCTTCGCGGTGTTGCAGCCATAATACGTATGGTTAACCCCCGTTCAGGCAGCTTTTTTCCACCGATAAATATTGACGGTCTCGCAAAAAACCGCTCCACCGCCGCTGGGAACCTTGTAACCCCTTGAAACTATTAGGGCAGATAACCAGCTCAGGGGCTTTTTGCAACTCCCTCAATATTAAGGGGTTTCCACAATTATGCAACCGTTTTATTGAAAACCCCCGAGAGATGAACTAATATATCTATTGTTATGCTCATCGACAGCCACGCACATTTGGATATGGAGGACTTCCAGCAGGATCTGCCCATGGTGCTCAACCGTGCGATCAAAGGCGGAGTATGCCAAGTGATCACCATAGGGATCGACCTTGTATCCTCTAAAAAGGCCTTGGATATAGCAAAGGCGCACCACTTCGTCTTCGCCACGGTTGGATGTCATCCCCACAACGCAGACCGCTTGGAAAACGGCGACCTGGACCGAATGGCCGAGCTCGCCGCCGGTCCGAAGGTGATCGGATGGGGAGAGATCGGCCTGGATTTCCATCACAACCACTCCAGCAGGGAAGGGCAAATGCGAGCCTTTGAGGCCCAATTGGAGATAGCCGCTCATTTGGATCTCCCGGTGGTCATACACGACCGCGATGCACACGATGAGGTCCTGGCTGTACTACAGTCCATGGGGAAAAGCCGGCCCAGGGGCGTTATACACTGCTTTTCTGGAGATTATGCTCTCGCCGAGGCCTTTATGGAGCTGGGCTACTACATATCCATTCCCGGCACGGTCACCTTCCCCAAGGCACATGCGGTCAAAGAAGTGGCCGCCCGGATACCCCTAGACCGCCTCCTGGTGGAAACAGACGCCCCGTTCCTGGCCCCTGCGCCCAAACGCGGCAAAAGAAACGAGCCGGCGCTGGTATACTACACCGCAAAGGAGATAGCAAATCTCAGGGACACGAGCTTCGATGAAGTGGCCAGGAGGACCGCCGCCAATACCCGCATGCTCTTCGCCATGCCGGAGCCCACGCCCTAAGGAGTCGGGAGTGGACTTTACCCCGGTGAGCCGGTCGTTCCCTCTGACCCTGGCATCCGCCTCCCCTCGAAGGAGGCGGCTTCTGGACCAAGTGGGAATCCCTCACATAGTGCTCCCTTCAGAGACCCCTGAAGAAGCCGGGGAAGCCTCCCCGGCCGAGGCCTCTGCCTTGCTCGCCTGCCGAAAGGCTGCCGAGGCCTGGAACCTGATGCCTCAAAAATGGACCCTCGGGGCCGACACCATGGTGGTAATGGACGGGGAAATACTGGGAAAACCGTCAGGACCGGAGGACGCCAGGTCTATGCTCCAGCTCTTGAGCGGCAGGGAGCACAGGGTGATAACAGGATTCGGCCTTCTCGACCCCTCGGGCCGAGTGGCCCACACAGAAGCAGTGGAGACCTTGGTCCGCATAAGGCCCCTCAGCCCGAACGAAATGGAGGGCTATATCCACACGGGCGAGCCTTTCGGCAAGGCGGGGAGCTATGCGATCCAGGGTGTCGGCGCCTTTATGGTGGAAGGTATCACAGGGTCGTATACCAACGTGGTGGGCCTGCCTCTCTGTGCCCTCCTCCGGGCCATGCTGGCTAAAGGCGCCCTGCAGCGCTTCCCTTTAGAGTCCTCCACTGCCTCCTCACCTCGGATAGGATAACTCCGCCGGCTACTGCAACATTAAGGGACTCGACCCCGCCGGCACCTGGGATCGAGACCAAGGCATGGCACTTCCCGCGCACAATTTTAGTAAGCCCCTTGTCTTCTCGACCTATTACCAGAACCGTGTCCCTTATCCAGTCGAACTCAAATATGCTGGTCTGCGCCTCCCCTGCTGCCCCCACTACCCAAAAACCTCTTTTTTTAAATTCCTCCAAGGCGCGGGCCAGATTGACCACCCTGGCAATAGGGAGGCGAAGCAGGGCCCCTGCCGAGCGCTTCAACACGGCCGGGCCGATCCCTGCGGATCGGTCCCTGGGAAGCACCATCCCGTCTGCTCCGAAAAAAGCGGCCGTACGTATCAGCGCTCCGAGGTTCCCTTCGTCAGTTATATGGTCGGCTGCCAGGATCAGTCCCGGCGGATCGCCCGCCCGGGAAATCTCGACCAGGTCCTCCACCGGGGCAAAGACCGGGGCTGATCCGGCTACGGCCGCCACGCCTTGGTGTGACAGACCGGGAAAGGCGCCGTCCAGCTCCTCTGGATCCTTCTTGAACACAGGGACGCCGCGCTCCCCGGCCAAGGCCTCGATCTCCAGGACCCTTTGCGAGCGCCTCCCGCTGCTCAACCAGACCTCCTTCACCAAGGCGGTACTGCCGAGGAGCGCCTCCCGCACTGCCTGGTATCCCGGGATCAATGTTCGGGCAGATTTTTGATTCATTGAAAAAAGGGCCTTTTCACAAGCAGGCTGCGGAGGATCATCAAGGGTTCCTCGGCGGAAGTATCCCGGAGAGGAGATGGATTCGCCTTGAGCTGCGACACCGTTCTGCCTTGACTATGGAGGCCAACTCGTCAGAGGCGCGGTTCAGTTCCTGATTAATGATAATATAATCATACCAGGAAGCGTTTTCCATCTCACGGGCGGCCTTTTCCAGCCGTCTTGTCATGGAGGCCTCGTCATCCGCTCCCCTGCCCTTGAGCCTCCCGGCCAAGACATCCATGGAAGGCGGGAGCACAAAGATCAGCACGCAGTCACGGAATCGAGAACGGATGTTGGCCGCTCCCTGGACGTCGACGTCCATTATCAAATCCAGGCCCCTTTCAATCTTTTGCTCCACCTCCAGGATCGAGGTCCCGTAATAATCCCCATAAACCTCGGCCCATTCCGCAAAGCCCCCTTGCCCTATCATCCGCCGGAAGTCATCCCTGCCTACGAAGTGATACTCCCTGCCGTCCATCTCCCCGGGGCGCGGTTTGCGGCTGGTGTGCGACACCGAGTAGGCAAGCCCTTCCAAAAGGGCCATTACCTCTCTTATTATACTGGACTTGCCCACTCCCGAAGGGCCTGAGACCACATAAATCCCGCCGTTCATCCTATTCTTCCAGATCTTCCTTGGTGAGCCGGCAGTCCAGAGCAAAGCGCTGCGCCAAGGTCTCGGATTGGATGGCCGAGAGGACCACGTGGTTGCTGTCCGTGATGATGACCGATCTCGTTTTACGGCCCTGGGTGGCGTCGATCAAGCGGCGGTCTTCCCGGGCCTCGTCACGAAGCCTCTTTACCGGGGCCGTGTTGGGAGAAATAATCGCCACCACGCGCCTGGAGACCACCGAGTTTCCGAAACCGATATTTACCAGCTTTGAGTTCATTCGCCTGCTCCTCCTTGGCTATCCTCGGACATCATTCCACGTTCTGCACCTGCTCTCTCAGCTTTTCCAGTTCCCCCTTGATCTCCACCACAACCGAGGATACCGCGGCATCCGAGGCCTTGGAGCTGATGGTGTTCACTTCCCTGTGAAGTTCCTGAATCAGAAAATCCAGCCTGCGCCCCACCGGCTCGTCCACGGACAAGTATCCCTCAAATTGATCGAGATGGCTACGGCCTCGAACCACTTCTTCAGTCACATCGCACTTGCCTGCAAAAATCGCCGCCTCCTGGGCCAATCTTGCATCGTCCACCTCCAGGTCCTGGGACAAGGCCTCCAATCTTTCTTTGAGCCTCCGCCGAAACTCCTCAACCACCTCAGGTGCCCTTTCCTCAATCAGCTTCAGACTTTCCTTCACTGTGGCGATCCTTGCTCTGAGGTCCGCCTCCAAGGCACCGCCCTCCTGAAGCCTCATCCGGTCCAGCTCCTCGAGGGCCCCTGATACCGCTCCCAGCACCACAGGACGATCAGCCTCCAAGTCTCTCTCCACCGGCCGGACCGTCATCATGTCCCTTACTTGAAGGAAGGTATCCGCGCGGGCCTCGAGATTTACGCCCGCCTCCTCCTGAAGCCGCTTGATAGCATGGCTGTATGCCCTGGCAAGGGGTACATTGAGCGATACCTCGTAGTCTGATTCTTCTGCGCCCGCCTGCAGCTCAAGACTCAGCTCCACCCGGCCCCGGCCCACCCTGGAGGCCACCATGGATTTGATCTCCTCCTCCAAGGGTTGAAGCGCCCTGGGAAGCCGCATGGACAGGTCCCTGTACCTGTGGTTTACCGATCGGATCTCCACCGTCACCCGGACCTGACCCGAGGCCTCTTCCGAACGGCCGAAGGCTGTCATACTCCTCAACAATTCATCACCTTTCTGCTGCGATGCGCCCGCGCCGGTAGTCCTCCCGCAGCTCATTAAAGAATCCCTCTACAAGCGGCTCCCGGAAATCCGGGTATGTCCACTCCAGAGGCCTGAAGCTCCCCTTGTGGAAAATCAGCGTGAGATCGGCGAATATCCCCTTTTTCAAATAGATCCTGTGGGTGAAATTTTTACCCGTGGCCAAGACCAGGCGCTCCAGGCACAAGTATCCGGGGTCTATATTCACCACCCGCATGCCCCCCCGGCTGGTCCTCTCCTCCAGCCTGTTGGTCTCCAGCTTGGCCTCAGGCAGTCCGTCCTGCGGCATAAGATCGCGGAACGAGATAAACCGCCTGAAAAGGGGCCGGCCCATCTCCTTTTCATAATAGCGTGTCTTGTCAAAGTCCAGGAGAGGACTCACCCGGTGCACGGGACCGAACACGGACTCCAGCTCCTTGATGATTCGATCGATAATCTCAGGATCCGGCGATATCAGCCCTGCTATGCGCTTGACTGGGTCGGCCTCGGTTGGAGTACTCATGATGCAATCAAGATTGATGGAGTTGAAAAAGCCCCTGACCTAGTTATCTTCCCTCATAGTTTGAAGGGGTTTCGAGGTTCCCAGCGGCGGTGGAGCGGGTTTTTGCGAGACCGTCAAGATTGGACCGGCTCGGCGGCATTCAGCCGAGCCTGCCGTTTACGGTGTCCTTAAGCTCCTGCCCGCTCACTGTGGAGGTTCCCAGCTCTCCTACAACAATCCCGGCAGCGAAATTGGCGACTACAGCCGCCGACTTCAGATCCATGCCCGAGGCCAGCCCCAGGCACAGCGTGCTGATCACCGTATCCCCGGCTCCCGTAACGTCAAAGACCTTGCGGGCCACTGTGGGGATATGACTGACCGTGCCGTCGCCCTCGAAAAGCGTCATGCCGTCCTTTCCCTGGGTGATCAGCACAGAGCGGGCCTCAAGGCTCTCCAGCATATGCTTGCCGGCCTTCAGCAAAGAGGCCTCGTCTTCGATATCCCACCTGCAGTAAGCCCCCGCCTCGTGGTGATTGGGGGTGATAACGTCAACACCCCTGTAGTAATCGAAGTTGCCGGTCTTGGGATCTACGGCCGTCAATATACCAGAGTCCCGGACCAGTTCCCTCAAACCCCTCATCATGGCCTCTGAGATCACACCCTTGCCGTAATCGGCCACAATGACGGCGTCTATCCCCCGGCCGAGCTCTCGGACATGATTCAGGATCCCCTGGACGGCCTTATCCGGGATGCCCTTGCGGCTCTCCCGGTCGAACCGCACAACCTGCTGGTTGTGCGCCACCACCCTGGACTTGACGCTGGTGGGGCGGTCGGCCACCTTGAAGATCCCGTCCACCGGCAGACCCATACCCCCCACCTGCTCCAGGATCTCACGGCCGGTGTGATCGTCCCCGACCACTCCGCAGAGAATACACCTTCCTCCCAGTGATGCAATGTTGTTGAGCACGTTGGCGGCACCGCCGAGGCGCTTGGTTTCCTTCTTGACTTCCACCACCGGGACAGGCGCCTCCGGTGAAATCCGTGATACGTGCCCCCATACGTATTTGTCCATTATAATGTCACCGATGACCAAAATCGTGGCCTCGGAGAACCTGTCTATATAACGCTTGAAGTCATTGCCGCTCAATGCGACCTTTGGTGCCTTGATCATGTAACCTGGTTCCCGCCTACAAGTGCCCGTACCCCGTTTATGGCTTCCGTGCCGGGGCCGGTTGAGCGTATCACCATGGCTGAGGCTTGTCCAGCCCATTCCATGCGCTCTCGGCTTGCCATTGACTTTCGCCAAACCCCGCGCCTAAGATGCCTCTCCTGATATCAAGATCCGCACGGGACTCGCCCGTCTGGTCTCTCCGGGTGATTTGGGGGATGGGATGAAAATCATAATTGTGGGAGCCGGCGAGGTCGGATTTCATATCGCGCAACGGCTCTCCCGAGAAAATCAGGATGTGGTCCTGATCGATAAGGACCATCAAAAAACCGACCGAATCAATGAGGAACTCGACGTCCAGGCCATACTCGGCTCTGGAACCAGCCCCAGGATGCTAAAAGCGGCCGGGGCGGCCGAAGCTGAGATGTTGGTTGCAGCCACTGACAGCGATGAAGTAAATCTCATCGCCTGCATGCTTGCCCGCCAGCTGAACCCGTACCTGATCAAGGTCGTCCGGCTCCGGAATCCGGAGTATTTGGAGGTCAAGGATTTTCTTTCCCAGGATTTTTTGGGCATCGACCACATAATAAATCCGGAATCCATCGTGGTGGAGACCATCAGAAACCTGATGATGGTCCCGGAGGCCTCGGATGTAATCGACTTCGTTGGCGGAAGGGTGAAGCTCATCGGTGTGACCATAAAGCCGGAGTCCCCTTTTGCCGGCAAAAAGCTGCTCTCTTTCAAGGACATGGAGAATGACCTACTCATTGGAGCCATCGTAAGAGGCGAAGAAGTCTTTATCCCGCATGGAGAAGACACCATTCAGGCGAACGATCTGGTATACGTGGTTACGCGGTCTCATGAAATACAAAAGGTCTTCAGCTTTTTCGGGATAAAGCACAGCGAGCTCCACAGGGTAATTATTGTAGGAGGCGGGCAGACCGGTGCGGCGCTTGCCACTGCACTGGACACAACCAAAATTTCCACCAAGATAATCGACCGCAATCCAGAGCGATGCGCCTTCCTGGCGGAGAGCCTGGACAGGGTGATCGTGATAAACGGCGACGGAACCGATCGAGATCTTCTATTGGAAGAGAACGTGAACAGCGCTGACTTCCTGGTCGCCATCACCGGCGACGAAGAGAGCAACGTGCTCATATCTTTGCTGGCCAAGGGGCTCGGGGTCAGAAAGACGGTGACCCGTGTAAACAAATTAAGCTATATACCCCTGGTCAGCGCAATAGGAATTGACACGGTGGTAAGCTCCCGGCTCTCTGCCATACGGGCCATCCTCCAGTATATAAGGCGGGGACGGATTATCTCTGTAGCCCCGCTGAAAGGCGAGCATGCCGAGGCCATAGAGGCTGAGGCCCTGGCGACATCCGATGTGGTCAACACACCTCTTTATAAAATAAAGTTCCCCAAAGGTGCAATTTTAGGGGCTATTGTAAGAGGAAAAGATATTATAATTCCGAGAGGTGATAGCATAGTCCGTGAAAATGATCGCCTGATCATCTTCTCACTTCACAAGGTCATACCCAAGCTGGAGAAGCTGCTCACGGTCAAGCTGGATTACTTCTGATGCATGCCAGAACTATAATCAATTTCATTGGAGCACTGACCCTGGTGCTGGGGCTTTCCATGGCCGCGCCCCTGGCCGTTTCCTTGGCATATGACGATGGAAGCGCTCGTGCCTTAGTCTTTTCCATGGCTTTGACCCTGGCCGCAGGCCTCATCCTGATATTTGTCACCCGTCGCCGCGAGCCCGCACAGCTGAACCACCGAGACGGAGCCCTCATAGTAGCTGCTGGTTGGGCGGCTGCAGGCCTGGTGGGGACCCTTCCCTATATCTTATCAGGATCAATCCCTGTCTTTACCAATGCCTACTTCGAGTCCATATCCGGTTTCACCACCACTGGGGCATCCATCCTCTCCGATATAGAGAGGCTCCCCGAGGGGATCCTTCTCTGGCGAAGCCAGACCCAATGGTTTGGTGGAATGGGCATAATAGTCCTTTCCGTGGCTATCCTCCCGCTCCTTGGGGTCGGCGGTATGCAGCTATACAAGGCCGAGGTCCCCAGTCCGGTAGTGGACAAACTCAAACCCAGGATATCTGAGACCGCAAAGACGCTGTGGAAGGTCTATATCCTGATCACCATGTTGGAGGTCCTCCTGCTCCTAGGCGGCGGCATGCCCCTTTTTGAGGCCGTGTGCCATGCCTTCTGCACCATGCCCACAGGGGGGTTCTCGCCCAACAACGCCAGCATCGCCCATTACAACAGTGCATACACAGAAGTGGTCATACTGGTCTTCATGCTCCTCGCCGGTATCAACTTTTCCCTGCACTACCGCTTCATGACCGGACAGGCCTCCGTCTTTGGAAAAGATCCTGAATTCAAGGTCTTTATAGGCATTTTCGTTGTATTCACCGCCGTGGTGACCGTAGACATACTCGGCCCGGTCTACGGCTCGCTGACCGACGCCTTGAGGTACTCTTCATTTCAGGTGGGCTCCATTCTAACCACCACCGGCTTCGTAACCGCAGACTACGATCAATGGCCCACACTCTCCCGAAATATCCTCCTCCTTTGCATGTTCCTCGGAGGCATGGCCGGTTCGACCGGCGGTGGCATCAAAATCATGAGGGTGGTGCTCCTGGTCAAACACATCCAAAGGGAGATCTTCAGGGTCATTCATCCCCGGGCGGTAACCACGGTCAAGCTCGGCGGAAGACCGATCCCCAATGAAGTGCTAAGCAGCGTAGTAGGCTTTTTCTTGCTATTTATAAGTATTTTCATAGCGGCGGTGCTTTGCATGTCCGCCCTGGGCCTGGATATGGTGAGCGCGATCGCCTCGGTAGCAGCCTCTATAGGGAATATCGGACCGGGTCTTGCCGCAGTTGGTCCGGTCCGCAACTACTTGGAAATCCCCATGGCTGGAAAATGGATCCTGACGTTCTGCATGCTCCTGGGCCGCTTGGAAATCTACACGGTCATTGTGCTGCTCATGCCCGGTTTCTGGAAGAAATAAACACTAAATAAATCCAGTTCTATTTATATGATCAGTAGCTGGCTGTACTTGGAAGATAGGTCGCAATCTCTGGAAAAATCATCAAGATAATAATTGCAGCAACAATAGCAGCCAAAAAGGAAAAAATATCTCTAAATATAGTTACTAAAGGAATATTTTAAGCAACTCTTTTTATAACATAGACCCTAAATACGTGAATTAATTGCTGTCCAATTGCAACATATATGCATTAAAGCTATTGATAATTCGATTTAATTTTAATATATCAACTCGTCAATGCAATAAGTTTTTTTCTTCACCCAGCGGGTGAAAGGAGGTTGACGAGCATGATCATCCGAGAGGTCCAGCAGGACTCCGATGCGGGCGTCGGCTATGTGAGTTTGGCCCTCATCACCGATGATGACCCGGATATCCGGTTTGGACGATCTGTGCCGGGGGAAGACCGATTTCGATCATGTGAAGGGATTTTTGAACGACTCGTTTTTCCGCGACTCCCTGGGTCTGAAGCGGGTCCCCTCGGCCGAGATCCTTCGGCAGCATTTTCAGAGCATGGCTATGGAGAGTCCGCTGTTTGACCGTCTGCCCGAGTGTTCGATTGCGCTTTGGAAGAAGGCCGGGATGCGCCCACTCCTGCTCCGGAGGGACCGAGGCCTTTTTCTTGAGCAGCGTGGACCGGGCCCATGGCATAGTGGAAGAGGTTACGATCCCGGTGGTGGCGGAAAGCGGTTTTGACAGACTGCCCCCTGATCCGTGGGGTTTACGAGAAAGATCGGGCCGATTTTGTGATCAAGCACAACCTGCGCAAGGAGAGTAAGGAGTCCTGGCTGGAGATCGCTCGGGAGAGGGCCGATGAGGTCAAGGAGTTTGCCGGCAAACGGGAATCGGGGAGGATCTACAAGGGAAGCACGTTCAGGGAAGTACAGGGCCTCCAGGGACCGGTGCAGGAGTGTGCGCGCAGGTCGGGAATCCATGCCCTCTCAGCCGGTATAGGCGCTGCGGCGGTCTTCTGTCGGCTGAATACAAGTAGTGAATCCATCATGGAGGCGCTTTTTCCGCCTCCGACGTCCAAAGGGAGGCTGTCAACAAATTCAACTCACGGATTCAGGTGACTATATTTTTAGTTGCCAGCTATTTCCGGAGATAAAAGCATATGAATTCGTGGGGCTCCAAGGCCACCACTGAATGCTCCACACTTGAATCGAAACAGAGCATATCTCCTTCACCAACCTTGTACTCTTTGTCTCCATATCTGAAAAGTACGCTGCCTTTGAGATGGTAGGTCAGCTCATACCCGCTATGGGCATGCTTGCTGACAAATTCGCCGGGTTCCG
>JBKHIW010000312.1:0-3215 GCA_046538465.1 Desulfobacteraceae bacterium
GTCCCGGGCGAAATCAGCAGGGTCCTGCTCGTAGACGGTCTTTCCGTCCCGGGTTGCAGGGCTTCCTGCGTTCGGTTGGATCAAGACGGGTTTTTCAGTAGCCGCCCTTAGCTCTCCGGCCAGGCCGATCATGTCCCTGCTCCCCAGGGTGCAGTTGGATGCAATGACCTCGGCCCCTGCCTCTTCAAACGCCCGGGCGCACTGTCTCGGGTCTTCGCCCATCATGGTGAAAAACCCCCTCTTGGTGACCTGATAGGTCGTGGCGGCGATCACCAGCTCTGCACCCGCTCTGCGGGCGCCTCGAAGGGCGGCCAGGGCCTCATCCAGGGAGAACATAGTCTCGATGCTTATGAGGTCTGCGCCACCTCGTAGCAGGGCCTCGGCCTGGATTCGGAAGGCCTCCTCCATCTCCTCCAAAGTGACGTCTCCCAGGGGTGCGGCCATCTTGCCTGTGGGCCCTATGTCGCCGGCCACGAACCTCCCCGGAGGGCATGCCTCCTTGGCGATCCGGGCGCCGGCTTCATTCAGCCTCATTATCTCGTTTACTCCCCTGCCAAGCTTGATCTGATTGGCCCCGAACGTATTTGTATGGACAACGTCTGATCCGGCGTCGAAATATCGTCTGTGTATGGTTTGGACCAGATCGGGTTTTTCAAGGTTCCACTGCTCAGGGACCTCGCCGGGGCCCAGGCCCGAGGCCATGAGCATAGTCCCCATGGCCCCGTCGAAGATCACTGTGCGCTCGCGTGCAAGCTCCAAAAGCCCTCCGGCCATCATCGCCTCCCCATGAGCTCCCTGGCCTTGTCCACGGCCTCCATGGCGTCGGCGCCGTAGGCGTCCGCACCAATTTCCAGACAAAAGGACTGATCCACAGGGGCCCCCCCGATCAAGACCTTGGCCGGGAGTCCCTGCTCGCGCACCAGCCCCACCACTTTCTCCATCGAGGGCATGGTGGTGGTGAGCAGGGCGCTTACCGCTATGATGTCTCCGCCGTGCTCGGCAGCTGTTTCCACGAATCTGGCCGGATCGACGTCCACGCCGATGTCCACGACCTTGAAGCCCGCCCCTTCGAGTATCATGCCTACCAGATTTTTCCCGATGTCATGTATATCCCCTTTTGCCGTACCTATGACCACCGTTCCCTTTTCGGTAGCCTCGGCCTCTGCAAAAAGCGGCCGCAGGATCTCCATACAGGCCTGCATGGCCTTGGCAGACCAGAGCACCTGGGGGATGAAATATTCGCCTTGTCCGAATTTTTCGCCCACCAGATCCATGGCGGGCACCAGGGATTCGTCCAGGATGTGTTCAGGTCCAATCCCCGAGGAGAGGGCCTCCTTAATCCCGTCCGAGGCCCCTTCCACATCTCCTTCCAGCACTGCCCGGTGTATCGCCTCTATGCCGCTCACTTCTATGACTCTCCTTCCTTTTGTTTCAGAGCCCGGCCCCAGATCCGGTTGAGCTCCGCCTGAACTTCATCCGTAAGAGGGCTTGAGGTGTGGTCCCTTAAAAGCTCAAGGGCCCTTTGCGCCAGTCGCTCGTCGAGTTTTTTGCTTCCCTGCTTCATCCAGCCGGAGAGGTTGTCCCTGTTGAAAAAGGTCGGCTTCCACTGCTCCTGCTGAAAAAACTCCAGCGTATGCCTCTCGCCCAGAAAGTGTCCCCCCGGGCCAACCTCTCGGATGACATTCAATGCGAGGTGATCCTCGTCCAGAATGAAGCCCCTCATATACCTCTTGACATAGCCTATGACCTCGGCTGCAAAGACGATCATCTCGGGCGAGGCCACGAATCCCTGCCCCAGGTAGCCGCAGTCGTGTATCAGGTTGGCCCCGTCCAGTGCGGCGTTGAGCAGGGTGAATCCGTATTCCGCTCCTGCTTGAAGGTCCGGGAATTGGCTGTCGCTGCACCCTGCAGTCCCCCATACGGGAATTTCATAGTAGTGAAAGAGATCCGAGCAGGCCGAGTGGGCCAGCCTGAATTCCGGTGAGGTATAGGAGACCGTCGCCTTCAACATGTCCATGCTGGTGGCTGCGAATCCAGAGATTATGGGCGCGCCTTTCCCGGCCAGTTGATGTATTACCAGGCCTGAAAGGGCCTCTGCTGCAGCAGTGGTGATCGCGCCGGCTATGGTAACCGGCCCTGTGGACCCGGCCAGGAGGGCCGGTGTGTAATTGATGGGTACCCCGCGCCTGGCGCACATCATGAGCTTTGCCGCGGCCTCCCGCGAATGGGTCAAGGGGGAGACCGGCTCGGAGTAGTTGATCAAGAACGGTCGGGCCGCCAGGGCGTCGCCGCCGCCTGCAACGGCCTCAGCCATCTCCAGGATGACGGCCAGGTCCCGCTCGGATTCGGCCGTGAAAAAAACAGGCTTGGTGCTGCCCTCGACCAGCAGCTGGAAGCAGCGTATGTAGTGCAGCCCCGCTTGAACATCCCTGGCGAGTCCGTATGACCCTATGAAATCGATTTCCCGGAGGGCGTCGCTTATGGCGGCGTTGTTTCGTATGTCCTCTTCCACTGTGTCGCGTATTTCACGGGTCTTAAGATCAATGGTCTTGGGCAGGTCCGTCCCTGTTCCGAAGTAGATCCTGCGCCCCCCTAGGTCCATGGCCTCCCGGCCCTGCCGGTCATATATCACCAGGCTGGAGGGGGCGGACCGGACCGTCTCCTCGACCAGGAAAGGGGGGATTCTCACCCCGGCCGCGCCTTCCACCCGGCAGCCGTGGTCGTGGAGCAGCTCTACGGCCTCTTCGTTCAGCACCTGAACGCCGACTTCATCCAGGACCCTGAGGGCCGCCTGGTGGAGTCTCATGATCTGGTCTTCTCTAAGAAGCCTGAATTGAGGCGTGCAGTGCGGATTAGTGCCTGTATCCATCAAGTTTCACTCCTTATGGTCGAAATACGGGCAGCATGTACTCAATGCTGATCTAATTGATAACCTTTTTTTTCGAGGAGCCTGATCATCCCTTGATCGCCTACCAAGTGTCCTGCGCCTACTATTACCAGGGTGTTCCCATGACGGTCGAACAGGCTCTGGATATCAGGGATCCATCTATTGTTTCGCTCAACTATGAATCGTTGGTAAAGATCGGGAAAGCCTTCATATCCACGCTTGTTTGTCTCCTCCAAGGCGCTGGCATCCCCCTTTTCCCAAGCCCTGATCATGTCATCGGCCCTCTCGGCCAGCACCTCCATTTCCTGAAGGGACTGGAGCAGGAATT
>JBKHIW010000017.1:0-14727 GCA_046538465.1 Desulfobacteraceae bacterium
GACGGCAGGATAAGGGCCCGCGTCCCCTGGGTCTCCGTCAATATGGGAAATGTGGGCTACGGCGGCGGGCTCCGTATAACCACCCGCTGCGAGACCGACCTGCCCGGCTTGTATGCTGCAGGGGACGCGACATGCGTACCCACGGCCGGAGTGGAAGGCTTCTGTGCCTATGCGGTGCCTTTTGCCACTACCTCAGGCGCGAGAAGCGGTTTGTACGCCGCGCGCTACATCGCCGAGGCCGGAGAGACCGTCTTGGATCACGATGAAATCGCGCGCCTCTCAACAGAGCTCCGCTCGCCCCTGAAGCGCTCGCACGGTGTGGAGCCAGACTATATCGTCCTCAAGGTGCAGGAAACTTTATTCCCCATGGATATGTATATATTTCGGCATGAAAAACGGCTCAAAAAGGCGCTCGAGCTGATACGCCGCATCCGTACAGAGCTGGTGCCGGTTGTGCTCGCCTATGACCCTCATTACCTGCGAATGGCCTGTGAAGCAGAGAACATGGCCGTTTGCGCAGAGCTCTATCTGCGAGCCGCCCTTCGCCGAACCGAGAGCCGCGGATCCCATTTGAGAGAAGACCATCCCTATGTCGACAACCGGAACTGGCTGAAATGGATCGTCCTGTGGCAGGAGCTGGCCGGTATATGCGTCTCGGATGAGGTCATCCCCATCGAGAGCTATCCGGAGCAGCCCGAGAGGGCGTCCTATCTACACCCGATTTTCGAGGCCCTGGACGAAATCCGCTCCACCGCTGCGGGAAAGGATGCGGCCTTTTAGTGGTGCAATGGCGGATTACGGCCCCTTGGCTTGTAATGATAACTTTTCCACCGGGCTTATCCCATGGGAATCAATTGGATAGACACTGATAAGTGCAACGGCTGCGGTCATTGCGAAAAAATCTGTCCCCAGGACGTGATAAGAATCAACCCTGAGACGAGCAAGGCGGTTATCACATACCTTCGGGATTGCCAGTCCTGTTTCCTGTGTGAATTGGAATGCCCGACCGGAGCCGTCTCTGTGTCACCCTACAGGGAGAGAAGGGCCGTTCTGCCGTGGTAGCAGGGGGCCGGGTCGCCGTATTTGGAGCGGGCGGACTCGGCTTATTGTTTTTCCACTTTCAAACTAAAGGAGGGGTTCGATGAAAGGGAAAATTTTCAGTCTTATGCCGGTTGCAGGGATCATCTGTTTCCTTATTTCAGGGGCTGCGGCCGGGGCCGAGAACCTGTCCATTTCCACCGGCTCCACCGGCGGCGGGTTTTACGCCATCGGCGGCGGTATAGCCGAGTACATCTCAAAGCATGTCGAAGGGGTGAGGTGCACCGCTGTGACTTCCGGAGGCGTGGATGAGAACATCAGGCGTCTGGATGCGGACAAGGCGGATATCGGGCTGGTGAGCACCGGGGACTCCCACATGGCCTTCAGGGGCATGGGGGCCTTTGATAAGAAATTCGACAAAATGCGCAGTATGGGCATACTTTTTGCCAACTGGGGACAACCTTACACCCTGAAGAAAACCGGGATCAAGACCTATAAGGACCTGAAGGGGAAGACCGTCTGCGGAGGGGCTCCCGGCGGATCCATGCACAGGCTGTTCGCCGACTGGGTGGAGATCCACGGCCTGGATTTCGAGGAAGACCTGGAAATCGTGTTTCTCCCGGCCAAAACAGCCGTGGATGCGTTGAAAATGGGCAGAATAGACGCCGCCATGGAGATAGCCGCGATCCCCACCCCGAACCTGACTGAGCTCAGCCTCACCCACAAGATCGAGATTATACGATTCGAGCCGGGCTACCGGGACAAACTGGTCGAGGAGATGCCCAAGTACCTGCCCATGGTCATCCCGGCCGGGACTTACAAGGGGATCGACGAGGACATAGAGACCGTGGGCATGGCCGCCCTTTGGGCCTGCAGGTCCGACATGTCCGAGGACCTGGTCTACAAGCTGGTAAAGTCGATTTACAGCCAGGAAGGCCTGGAATATCTGGGTAAGGTTCACCCGGCGGGAAAGGGGATCAAGCTGGAAAACGCCGCCAAGTGGCTACCCATCCCCCTTCACCCCGGGGCGGAAAAATTCTTCAAAGAAGCAAACGTCTTGAAATAATTCTAATAAATACATGATATGGCTCACGAGGCTGAAGTAAAAAAGACCATTCCTACGGAAGGGAGCGCCGGCGCAGCCGGCGCTCCGAAACTCTTCCGGAGGGAATTCCACGGTGCCCGAAGGCATGCGGTCGATCTGGGTATGGCCATGATCTCCATGCTGGTCATGTATTGGACCGTCAATGTCATGGCCGACATGATGATCCAGCGGGCCCTTTACCTCATGCTGACCATGGGGATGTGCGCCCTGGTCTATCCTTTCGCCAAGCGCCCGGCCTCCAAGGTGGTCGCGGCCATTGATGCGGCTGTCATCATATTGACCGTTATGGGCTCCCTCTACATCATGATCGGCTATGACGCCCGCTTCTTGAGGCTGGGCCAGCCCAACCGATTGGATCTCTTCTTCGGTGTTGCCATGATCATCATCGGCCTTGACATAGGCAGGCGAGTGATCGGATGGGCCCTGACCCTGGTCGCCGCGGCCACCATTTTATATGCGTGTTTTGGAAACTATATCCCAGGAAGCTTCGGGCATCCGGGATTCGGCTTGGAGACCATAGTCAGCCAGGTATATTGCGGCCTGGAGGGGTACTACGGCATGGCCACCAAGTTCATGATCCTCTATGTAGTACCCTTCATCATCATGGGCGCCTTTTTGGAGATGACCGGCGCCGGGGATTTCTTCATCAACCTGGCCTTCTCCCTGACCAGGCGCATGGTGGGCGGCCCGGCCAAGGCCGCAATCTTCGGAAGTGCGCTTATGGGCTCGATTTCAGGCAGCGCCATAGCCAATGTCTCCAGCACCGGGGTCTTCACCATACCTATGATGAAGAGGGCGGGATACAAGTCCCACATCGCCGGGGCCATAGAGGCGGCCGCCTCCACAGGCGGGCAGATCATGCCCCCGATCATGGGTGCCGTGGCCTTCATCATGGTGGAGTTCACCCAGATCCCTTACCTGGAGATAGTGGCAGTGGCCACCATACCCATCCTGCTCTATTTCATTACGCTGATAGCCTTTATCCACTTTGAGGCGAGGAGGCAAGGGATCCAGCCCGGCGCAACGATGTCGGTCGAGCCCGTGCCCAAGCTGATGAAGACCGGATGGCACTTCTTCCTCTCCCTGGCGATCATCATCTTGACTATGGCCCTGGGCTACTCCCCGGCCATGGCGGCCCTGGCCGGCATCGTCTCCTTGGTGGCGGTTCATTCCATAAAGACCCGCAGGATCGACCTCCACCTGATTTACAGGGCCCTGGTGTTGGGTGGCGAGTACTCCCTCAGCATCGGGAGCATTGTGGCATGCATCGGAATCATTTTGGCCCTGGTCGGTCTCACCGGCGTCGGGCTTAAGGTCTCCTGGCTCCTCTCGGACCTCACCCACGGCATGGCGTTCTTGGCCATCCTGTTTGTCGGCCTGATATCCATGGTCCTCGGCATGGGGCTCCCGGCCGGGCCCGCCTATATCGTGCTGGCCCTCACCGCGGGCCCGGCGCTTACGGATATGGGTTTTTCCCTGCTTGCCGCCCATATGATCTTGATATGGTTCAGTATTGACTCCGAGATCACACCACCCGTGGGACTGGCCTCCATTACGGCATCTGGGATAGCGAGGTCCAGCCCCATGAGGACCATGCTTACGGGATTCAAGTTTGCAAAAGGGCTTTATATCCTGCCCTTCATGTTCTATTACCGCCCCGGGATACTTCTTCAGGGCGGCATCTTGAACATCCTGGAGACCGTTATCTCCATATTGTTCGGTCTGGTGGCGTTCGCCGCCTTTTGGGACGGATTTCTCCTCAGAGACACCCGAATCTGGGAGCGCTTGTTCCTGCTCCTGGCAGCTGCAGGGCTGCTTTTCCACGGCCTGGTCTGGAACCTCTCGGGCCTGCTCATCTTGATCGGCGTGGCCCTGATCCAGAAGACCCGCGCGGGGCCGGAAGACGGCCTGGAAGAATCAAGCGAGCAGCCGAATTGATCAGTCCACAAAAAGGTAGATGGTAATGCAGCAGGGAATACGAGATTGCTTATCAAGACTTGGATCTGAAAATCTTCTTCTGACCATAAAAAAACCTGTAGATCCTGAATTTGAGGTCCCGGCCGTCATGCAGGCCGCTGAAAAAAAGGGCAAGGCCCTCCTGTTCGAGGATGTCAAGAGGCCGGGCTTTCGCCTGGCCAACAATGTCTTCGGCACCAGAAAGGCGGCCGCGGCCTTTTGGGGCACAAAGAGAGAGCAGGTGGTTCTTGAATGGATGAATCGGGTGAAAAAGCCGGTCCAACCCATCGAGGTCCAATCGTCCCCTGTGAAGGAGATCATGCAAAAGGGAGACCGGGTGAACCTGGAGGATCTCCCCATTGTGACCCATTGCGGCAAAGACGCAGGGCCCTATATAACCGCGGGCATGGTGGTGGCCAAGGATCCGGACACCGGGATCAGGAACGTCTCTGTCAACCGAATGCAACTCAAGGGGAAAAACAAACTGGGGATTCGGATGATGCCCCCTCAACACCTCGGGCTGATCCACGAGAAGTCCGAAAAGAGAGGCCGTAACCTGGAAATCGCCGTGGCCATAGGGAACCACCCCTTTGATATCCTCGCCGCAGTGAGCTCACCCCGGTACGGAGAGGACGAATTCACCATTGCAGGGGCCCTGAGGAAAGAGCCCCTGGAGTTGATCAAGTGTGAAACCGTAGACCTGGAGGTCCCGGCCGCCGCCGAAATCGTCCTGGAAGGCGAGGTCCTGGCAGGGGTGAGAGAAGCCGAAGGTCCCTTCGGAGACTTTATGCAGTACTATGTACCGGTGATGGAAAACCACGTCTTCATGGTCAAAGCGATCACCTACAGGGCGGATGCGGTTTACCAAACCATTCAGGCGGGCTCCCTGGAGGACACCCAGTATCTCGCCCTTTCAAGGGAGGCGGTGGTCTATGAGGCGGCCTCGCACGCGGCCGACGTCCTGGCGGTAAGCCTGGTCCCGACCATACTGGGCTGCGCCGTATCGATCAATAAGCGCTCGGAAAAAGATCCTCGAAATGTAATCGAGGCTGCCTTCGGCGCTTATTCCTGGCTGAAATACTGTGTGGTTGTGGACCACGATGTGGATGTCTTTGATATAAAAGACATCTGGTGGGCCATTAATACGCGCAGCCGGCCGGACAAGTTGCTGCTCCTCAAGGAGAAGAACGACGGGTTCCCCCGCGACCCTTTTCATATCCACCAGTCCAAACTCGGAATCGATGCCACTGCCCCGCTCGACCAATGGGGGGAGTTCGAACGAAAAACCGTACCAGAAGCCGATGACATCAATCTGGAGGATTATGTTTCCGTAGTCGACTCCTGAGGAGCTGCGGAATCCTTTATTCGGAGAGAAGCGACAACCAAGGCGGCAGCCATGGAGAAGCGAAACACAATGTGCCGGCTCTGCTCGGCAGGGAGGCCGATTGCTGCGGAAGTGGAGGAAGGGCGGCTGGTCTCCGCGCACACCCCGCCTGAGGCCCCGGGCGAGTACAAGTACTTCTGCCCCAAGCTGAAGGCCGCCCCTGATATCCTTTATTCCCCGGAACGCCTGAGATTCCCCCTGTTAAAGGATTCCCACCGCGGGAATTATTACTGGAAAGAGCTCACCTGGGAACAGGCGCTGGAGACAGCCGCGGAACGACTCCAAGAGGTCAGGCGGCGTTACGGCGCCCCGGCCCTGGGCTGGATAACAGGGCACGTCCCTGATTACGGGGCCCCTTGGGACTATGCCAACCGCTTTATGAGCGCCTACGGGTCTCCGAATATCTTCGGGAACGGCTCGATCTGCCACGCGGCCAGGGAAATGGCCCATATCTTTACCTACGGGGCCATGACCCAGCCTGACTACAAGCACACCCGATGCATGGTGGTTTGGGGGAAGAACGACGCTGACACGAACCCGGCCGGGCACAACATGATCCTTGCGGCCCGGAAAAAAGGCTCAAAACTCATAGTCATCGATCCCGTAAGGACAAAACTCGCCTCCTTGGCTGATATGTGGCTTCAGATCAAGCCGGGAGGCGACGGGCTCCTGGCAATGGCCATAATCCATGTGATGATTGAAGAGGAGATATACGACCGCGGCTTCGTCGCCCAATGGACCACGGGCTTCGACCGGCTCAGGCAGCAGGCCGGGGATTACTCGCCCGAAAACGTGGCCGCCCGGATTTGGCTGCGACCCGAGGAGATCCGGCACGCAGCCAGGCTTTACGCGCAGACCAAGCCCGCCTGCATGAGCGATGGAAACGGACTGGACATGCACCTCGAAGTCGCCCAGACCATGCGGGCGGTCTGCATCCTCAGGGCGCTAAGCGGAAACCTGGACAGGAAAGGCGGGGACCTTATACCCAAGCCCCTGCCGCTAAGGGATATAAAGCTCAAAGAACGCCTGCCCGCGGAGGTAAAACCCGTTAGCAGCGGCTACCCGTTGTTCAGCCGATACAGCAAGGCCCGGGCGGACCACTGCCTGGGCTGCGTAGTGGACGCCGTCTTACTCGGCGAGCCCTATCCCCTGAAGGCCCTGGTCGTACAGGGGACAAACCCTGCGGTCACCCTGGCCAACTCCCGCAGGGCCGAGGCCGCGCTTGAAGCGCTCGAATTCATGGTGGTTATTGATCTTTTCAGGACCCGGACGACCCGGTTCGCAGACCTCATCCTTCCGGCTACAACGCCCTTTGAAACCACGCAGCTCAACTTGAAAGGCATGTCATCCCATCGCGCAAGGCTCCAGAATCAGGTCGTGGAGTGGTATGAAAACGCGCGGCCGGACTGGAAGATCATTTTCGACCTGGCAAAGGCAATGGGATTTGAGAAGGATTTCCCATGGCAAGACGTGGAAGAGGCCATTGACTATCAGCTGGAGCCTGCCGGCATCACCGTGGACATGCTCAGGAAAGCCCCGGGAGGATTAGTTTATGAGGAGATGCGCTATGAAAAACACCTGGAGGAAGGCTTCAGCACCCCCAGCGGGAAGGTGGAGTTGATATCATCCCGCTATGAAGAGCACGGGTATCCACCCGTCCCCGGGTTCGACCTTGCGGAAGGGGACCGGATGAGCTTTTACCAGGACAAGGAAGATTTCCCTTTTATCGGTATCAGTGGGGCTAGATCCCGATGCTATGTCCATTCGCAGTTCAGGAACATCCCATCCTTGCTTGCAAGGGAGCCCGAACCCTTTGTGGATATCAACCCGGTCGACGCCCGCGCGCTCGGAATCCGGGACAAGGAGTTGGTCAGGGTTGAATCGCCCAATGGATGGATTCGAATGAAGGCCAGGATATGGGACGGGATACGTGCCGGCAGCATACGCATCCCCTGGGGATGGGGGGAATGGGAAAAGGAGTGCGGCATCAACAACCTTACTGATGACTCTGAGCACGACCCTGTCACCAGCACCACGTCGAACAGATGCTTCAGGTGCAGGGTCCTGAAGGAAAAGTCGCCCCAGGGCGTTTCCCTGCCGTCGGAGAAGCATTATTAAGGGCGTGCATCATCTCCTCAGCACATCGTAGAAGTCCGCGTTTCGATCAATCTTGTCGCCCACCGGGGTGCCGCAGTACCGGCATCGGTATTCGTACTTATCCCCCTCGGGGAGGACAAGCAGGAGGAATTTCCTTACCGGGACCGGGCAGCGGCACTGGGGGCAGTAGAGCTCAGTGGCCTCGAACTGGTCAAAGTCCGCCTGACCGCCCGAGGCATGCGCCTCGGTCTGTGATACTGTTTGGTAAGGGCCGTAAGGGTTGTCAGGTCTGTCCTTCATCTTGGAAACCTCTGGCATCTGAGGGTCGGCCGTGATAAATAGCTTTCTGGAGATCATCCATCATCGCATATCCCGGCTGTCGCCCATTATAATTTTTAAATATAGTGATCGAAGCCGGACAAGGCAAGGGGTGTGGAGGATACCGCATGAAGGTAAAACATATCGACCATATAGGAATCGCCGTCAAGAGTATCGAGCAGGCCGGGGCCTTTTATACAGACGTCCTAGGACTGGAGATCCAGGGGACAGAGGTAGTGGCCGAGCAGAAAGTCAAGGTGGCCTTCCTGCCCATAACGGACAGTGAGGTGGAGCTCCTGGAATCCACTGATCCCGATGGACCTGTGGCCAGGTACATCGAGTCCAGGGGCGAGGGGATCCAGCATGTGGCCTACAGGGTGGAGGACATCGACGAGGCCCTGGCCGAGTTGAAGGCCAAGGGGATCAGGCTGATAGACCAGGAGCCGCGCCACGGCGCCGGAGGGGCGCGCATCGCCTTCATACACCCCAAGGAGACCAACGGCGTCCTGGTGGAGCTCTGCGAGCGCTGATGCGGAGGTAGAGAAAAGCGGTCCCCCGAGGGCATGCTGGGCAGCGGAGGAGCCCGATGCGAAACCCTGCCGGGGAGGCCGTGTGGTGAGGGTCTTTCTTGGTTGGAGAATCGAGCGATTTCCAGGCGCCCGGCCGCCGCAGGGACGGGGTCACCGGGGTGGTGCTGGCAGGGGGAAGGAGCCTCAGGTACGGCACCAACAAGGCATTGGAGCGTGTGGGCGGCGTCCGCCTTATCGAACTGGTGATTCAGGCCTTGCGCCCTGTGCTGCCCGAGATCATACTGATCACCAACACCCCTTCGGACTTCGGTTTCCTGGGGTTGCCCATGTACAAAGACCGAATCCCCAACCTCGGTCCACTGGGCGGCATCCACACCGGCCTCTATTTCATGCCCTCCCCTGCCGGCTTTTTTGTGGCGTGCGACATGCCCTTTCTCAATACCCCTCTGATCGGCTACATGGTCTCTCTGAGGAATGATGCGGACGCGGTTGTACCAAGGGTCTCTGGACTGTTGGAACCGCTGCATTCAGTCTACACCAATGCTTGCGCACCTGCGGTGGAAGAGTGCGTGGCCCGGGGTGAACGACGGATAGGGTCGTTTTACCCTATGGTAAAGGTACGCTACGTCGAGGAGACCGAGATCCGGCGCTTCGATCCCCGGCTCGGACTCCTCACAAATGTAAACCGGCCTGAAGACCTGCCGGAAACCGAGGCAGGCTGACAAGGGGACCCTGGGTTGGAGTGATATGAAAGCCGCCCGCACCAGCCTTTGCCTTCCGGACCGCACCAAGAGCTGCTTTGCATGCTGCCCCCCGATAAGGCCCGCGGGCTACGAGCACATTCGGTACAAAGGCATAATTCAAAGGATGCTTCGAGAAAACACCGCCGAGTTCAAGGCCCGCGCCGCCGGGGTGGAGCCGATCACCGGGTTCAGCTGCTGGGCCTTGGGGTACCTCGACCCTGAGTACAGGCTGGTCGGATGCCTTCTCCACCCAGCCCGGAACTCCGGCCGGGACATGCGCTACAGGGTGGCCTACGGTGAAAAGTGCAGGCGGGAGACGTGCAGGGAGGCCCACATCTTTGAGGAGCTGGACCCTGAGGTGCAGGCCTTTTGGCTGCGCCTTGCAGACGGGCTGGACTGCTTCCAATACTCCAGCCGCAGGGAGAACCCGCTTTTCACCCTGCTCAACTGGGGACCGGGAATCCTGGAGGCGGTGGCGCGCGAAGAGTCCTGCTCCGGTCTTGAAAGGGAGGCCTTCTTTTATCGCTACCCGTTTTTCAAGACCTCCCTTCCCCCGCAGGCCGCGGCATACCCGGCCGAGCGCCTGGTGCTGCCTGACAGGATAGGGCTGTTCAAAAGAGAGGGCTTTGCCCGGGCCTTTGAGGCCCTGTATTCCAGCCTTTCGGAGCGGGTCCGAAACGAGGCGTCCGACCAGGGAAATCCAACTGAACCTCATACCCATCGCCTGCCCCTTGAAAAAACCTTCCTTGACTTCGTGAGGCTTTCCACAGGCATAAGGCGCATCTCCCTCGAGGCGGCGGCAAGCATAAAACACGATCTCGACCGCCGGATAAGAGAGGCGGCGCCGCGGTTATCAGCTTATAGATGAAGAGCGGAAAAAAGCCTCAGTGGTCGCAGATGTTATCCCCGACCTGCAGGGTCCCGGCGAGGTAGTCGTCCACCAGCTTTTCCGGGGTTTCGGAAGGTGCGCCCACCACCACCCGGATGCCCATCTCCGTGAGGAGAGACTGGGCCCTTTGGCCGATTCCTCCTGCGATCAGCACCCGAGTGCCCCTCTCCTCAAGCCATCTGGGCAGAAGCCCGGGCTGATGAGGAGGGGCATCCACATCCTGCCGTTCGACCACCTTCCCTGAATCCGGGTCCACGTCTATCAAGGCGAAGTGCTCGCAATGACCGAAATGCATGGACAGCCTGCCGTTAGCCAGCGGTATGGCTATTCTCATTTCCTTTAATCCTCCTGATTGCATCCTTTTTCTATTCTATCTCTGCCGGAACCCATTCTTTTCAAATCCATGGATCCGGTCTGCAGGTGCGGGATCATGCCCAATGTCCAGGCACATTCGCCGAATCCGCCGGCTTGAGCCTCCCGGCCTTGAACTCCTCAAGGGCCTGTGAAACCGTACCCCCCGGGGAGGTGTAGATCTTTATGCCCGAGGCGGAAAGCACCCGAAAGGCCTTGGGCCCGCAATTTCCCGTGACCACGGCCCCGGCGCCTGTGCGGGCTACCGCCTCGGCGGCCTGAACCCCGGCACCTTGAGGTGCATTGAGGTTCTGTGCATTGTCCACCACCTCAAAGGTTTCGCCGTCCAAATCATAGACCAAGAATTTGGGAGCTCGGCCGAAGCGGTCGTCAAGTGGTGAATCCAAGGTGTCTCCTGAAGTGGTGAAAACTACTTTCAATGGAAATCTCCTTTGCTCTCTTGTTTACGGCAAATCCTCAAGGACCGGCTCCGAGCTAAGCCGCAATCCTTTGAAGCCAAATAATAACAATAACCGGTTTCAGGACCTTTTGCAACTCAGTCAATAATCCGGCCGAATTTTTTCCGCGCCGCCCGCCCGGCCCCGGCTTCTTCCGGGCCGGGCGGCCCTGCCCCCGGGACTCCTGCATCCCCGGGGCTTGCGACGGCCGCAGCACCCGGGCATGGCGAACTCCTCTCCGTCCAATCTGTCCTCCAGCCAGGCCTGGATCACTTCGTCCGCCCCGCCTGCTATAAAGGCGGTCACCCTTATCCCATAGGCCGAGACCAAGGCCTGCAACGGCCGGGAAACGGCGCCGCAAATCAAATTCTCCACGCCGAGCTCAGTCAGCCGCAGCGCCCTTTGTACCGGCATCTCCTCGGGCAGGACCTCTGTCCATTGATTCACTATCCCGCCTGATTCAGCCTCCACCAAGTGAATCTGACGCGCCACGTCGAATACCGGCGCTATACGACCGTTCCAGACTGCAAATGCGGCTCTCATAATCCAAGGCCCCGCACTCCTCTATCCCTGATCGGGAAGGAGCACGCATCGTGCCAATCAAGACCCTGAGCCGGATAGGTGATAACCGATTGGTATGCCGGTATTATTAAGCCAACGAGAACTCGGGGAGGAAAGGACTCGGTCGCAGGACTGCGACTGTAATTGTATCCATGGCTTGCATCCTTGAAACTATATAGAGGCCAGAGTGAATCGGTTTCGCGGGTTGCGGAAACAGCATGGTTAGGGTATGTCTTGGGGCGTACAGGGATCGCTATAGCCAAGGAGGAATGCATGCCCCTGGGGCCCGAAAAAGATTTGTGGGAGAGGCTGCTGGAGAGGGTGAGTTCCTTGGGCTCCGTGCTGGTAGCCTTTTCAGGCGGTGCTGACAGCGCACTTCTTTTGAAGGCCGCTTCAGAGGCCCTTGGGGGGAAGGCCGCCGCTGCAACCGCCGAGGCCCCGATATTCCCTGAGAGGGAGCGCCTGAGCGCAGTGCGCCTGGCAGGAAAAATCGGGGTCAGACACAGGCTCTTCGAATTCGCGGTTATGGAGATCGAGGAATTCAGGGCTAACGGCCCTGAGAGGTGCTATCACTGCAAGAGGGTCATGGCCCTCGAGCTTGCTTCCTTGGCCCGGAGCGAGGGCCTGGCCGCAGTGGCCGAAGGCACCAATGCGGATGACTTGAACGACTATCGGCCGGGTATCAGGGCGGCCAGAGAGGCCCGCCTTGTGTCCCCCCTG
The DNA here is from genome assembly GCA_046538465.1 of Desulfobacteraceae bacterium. Lineage (GTDB taxonomy): Bacteria > Desulfobacterota > DSM-4660 > Desulfatiglandales > HGW-15 > CAZYJR01. Next base: position 12,151 of record JBKHIW010000017.1, read on the forward strand.
GCCGAAATTGGCATGGGAAAAGCCGATGTAAGAAGGCTTTCCAGGGCGCTCGAATTGGAGACTTGGGACCGGCCCAGCCGGGCCTGCCTTGCCTCCAGGATCCCCTATGGAAAAGCGATCACCCTGGAGTCACTCCGCCGGGTAGACCGCGCAGAGGAGATCCTGGAGCAGGCCGGAATCAGGCAGGCGAGGGTGCGGGACCACGACGGTTCGGCCCGTCTGGAGGTACCGCCCGAGCACATGCCCCGAGTGATCGACCGGGATTTCCGGGAGTCCCTTGTCGCCGGGCTCAGGGAGCTCGGGTTTCGGCATGTGTCATTGGATCTCGAAGGATACGTATCAGGAAGCCTCAACCGAGGACTACCAAATCAAACAAAGGGAAAGACGGGGAGTTGATATGCCCGGAAAAATAATACTCAAAGACGTGCTCAAGGGATATACCCTGGACCAGGACAAGTCCATTCCTCCTGAGGAGACGGTGAGGCGCTTCAGGGAGCGCCTCCAGGGGCTGGACCTGGATATTCTCCAAGGAACGGCCCGGATTGACAACGGCAGACTGGATATACCCGTATTCTTCAGCTTATGCGGCCGGGACGCCCGGGATACTATAGGGGCAAGGAAGTTGATGGGAAAGGGGGGGACTCCGGCCCAGGCAGAGGCTAGTGCGGTCATGGAGCTTGCCGAGCGTTTCAGCCTGTTCAGTTTCAGGGCCGATCCGGAGAACTTCCGGGTGGAGACTTACGCGAACCTGGAGGATCACGCCCTGCCCTTCGAAGATATCGCACGCTCGGTTCACGACCAATCAGAGGACCTGCCCGCGGTCAAGGAGATCTTCTCCAGCATCCCTCTGAGATGGACCTCCGCGTACAATCTCACCCGGGACCGGGAGGTGCTCATACCCTTTGATTGGTTCTACACCATAAACGAGTATAACGGCCCCTCGGCAGGCAACTGCGCCGAGGAGGCGCTGCTCCAGGGGATCTGCGAGGTAGTGGAGCGTCATGTCTCCTCACTGGTCAGCAGGGGCGGACTGAGGACCCCGCGGATACTCTTGGATGGGCTGACCGACCCCCTGGTCCGGGAGATGCTCCAGAAATACGGAAAGGCCGGGGTGGAGCTTTATATAAACGACCTCACCCTGGATACAGGAATTCCCAGTATAGGGGTTCTGGCTTATGACCCGGCCACCTTCCCGGAGAAAAGCGAGATCGTCTGGACCGCCGGCACCACTCCGTCGCCGGAAAAGTCCTTGAGCCGCGCCCTCACCGAGACCGCCCAGCTGGCCGGGGATTTCAACACCTCGGCCAACTACACGGCCAGCGGGCTTCCCAAGCTGCTCAGCCTGGAACAAGCAGGGTTTGTCATAGATCCGGGGAAGGAAATCGGTATCCAAGAGCTCCCGGACATCTCCGATCCCAACCTCAGGGCGGAGGTGGAAGGCTGCCTGTCCGCACTGGCAGGCGCGGGCATGGAGATCCTGGCCGTGGATATCACCCATCCTTTGCTCGGTGTTCCCTCGTTTTACACCATTATCCCCGGCGCCCACTTCAGGCAGCGCGCCGCCGGCAAGAGCGCCGGCATGTTTACAGCCCGTCTGATCTACGACACTACCGACCCGATCACCGCTCTGGGGGAGCTCCAGCGGATGGAAAACCTCATGCCCGGCAAGTACTATCTCCGGTTTTATCAGGGTCTTTGTCTTCTCAGCCTGGGTGAAGCCGAAGAGGCCCTGGGATATCTTGGGGAGGCCTTGGACCTGGATCCCGAGGAGGAGGACATCCCAACCGTTTATTCTTACATGGGCCAGTGCCTGAAAGAAATGGAGAGATATCAAGAGGCCGCTTCCCTGCTCCAAGAGGGACTGGCCATGGACAGTGAGCGCACCGACCTTCTCAATTTGCTCGGGTTCTGCCTGTTCAAGCTCGGACGACACAAGGAGGCGATTGAATGCTTTGAGGCCCTGCTCAGGCTGGATCCGTCGTCCGCCATCGATTACGCGAACATTGCATCCAACTACCGGGAGCTGGGAGACCGGGCCGCGGCAGTAAGGTACTACCGCCTGGCCCTGGAGCTGGATCCCGGGATCGAGTTCGCCAGGGAAAACCTCAGGCGGCTGGAGGCCTCGGCGGGTGATTGAGCAGGAACCACCGCCTCAGCAGCTTCTCATTCTGATGCCAGGCTCTCGAACGGCCAGGGACTCTTTGACTGCCTCCAGCATGTCGGTCAGGCGGTAAGGCTTGGGGACAAATCTCACCGCCCCCATCTCCAAGGCCTCCTTGGCGTCTTCGCCGTATGCATCACCCGTGGCCACCACCACCCTAAGACCGGGGTTGATGTCCAGGAGGGCTTGCATGCACCTTCTGCCTCCCATGCCGGGCATATGCAGATCCAAGAACACCAGGTCGATCGCACCGCCCTCCTTGCGGTAGACCTCAAGAGCCTCCTCCCCGCTCCTCGCAGTGGCCGCTTGATACCCGTAGCGCTCCAGGAGGTCCCGGCAGATCTCCAGGACGCCCTCCTCGTCATCCACCAAAAGGATCATGGGCTCCTCTCCTCGAGTGACAGCTCGAAATTAAT
>JBKHIW010000313.1:0-3208 GCA_046538465.1 Desulfobacteraceae bacterium
CATACTATGCCCAATTTGCGCCCCGGGGTAAAGGGAAAGGCAGAAGCCGGCTGCAGCCGGCTCTGTATTCGGACGACTTCAAATGGCTTGCAAAAGGCCCGAACCGCTGTTATGCGACCGCGTATGGTCTGATTCAGGTGCGGCTTTACACGAGGCCGTGGGGCTCAATTCATCAGCGGAGGAGAAAAATGGGGTTTGAGACCATTGAATACGAAGGAACAGAAGCCGGCATCGGACTTCTGTCCCTGAACCGCCCGAGGCGTTACAACGCGGTGAGCCGGAAAATGATGGAGGAGCTGGAGGCGTTCTGGCTTGACCGAATGGAGGATTCAGAGACAAACGTCATAATACTTCGCGGAAAAGGAGAGCGGGGATTCTGCGCGGGCCTGGACATGAAGGAGACGATGAAGACCTCCGGTCACATGACAACGGACGACTTCTATCGCTTCCAGGTGAGACTCGCCCGGCTGACCGTGGCCATGCGCAAGGCGCCTCAGCCCATAATTTGCGCAGTCCACGGAGCAGCGGTAGGGCTGGGATTCAGCTTCGCCCTGGCCTCCGACCTCCGGGTGTTGGCGGTGGATGCCAGGTTCTCAGCCGCCTACATAAATATCGGCCTAGGCGGGGCTGATATGGCCTGCAGCTACTTCCTGCCCAGGGTCATAGGAGCCGGCCGCGCCTATGAGTTCATGCTCACCGGGAACTTCATGTCTGCTGAGGAGGCGGGGTCGCTGGGCATGGCCAGCCGCGTGGTGGAGCGGGACGCCCTCATGGAAACATCCATGGAGCTCGCCCGGACCATGAACCAGAAGAACCCGATGGGGCTCAGGCTCACAAAGGAGGCGATAAACGTGAATCTCGATGCCGGCGGCCTGGAGCAGGCCCTGTGCGTCGAGGACCGCAACCAGACCTTGCTGGTGGCGCGAAGCATGCTGGGGCATGGTGGAAAATCAAGCCGCTACTTCTGAAACCACTGCTGCCTCGAGCGCTTGCGCACACCATCCATCCAGTCCCAAACCGCGGCTCGGAACATCTGCTCATAGCCCTTGAGGCCCCCGAGACCCTTTCTTCCGAACAGGAAGTTGATCTCCAGCAAAAGAGGCGGGCCGCCGCGGGCAGGGAACATCACATCGAAGGCGGCTACATCTATCCCTGCCTTTACCGCCAAATCGAGCGCAAAGGCCCTCCCCTCTTTCTGCTGATCCGGCCGCAGATCAAAGTCAATGCGTGCCCCTTTGGAAACGTTGTTGTAAAAGCAAGCCCCACCCACCCTGAAATAGCTCTTTACCAGTCCTCCCATCCTCACCACACGCAAATCACGCCCTTGGTTTTCGATCCACTCCTGAACCAGTACAGGCCCGTCCTGGGGGAGGATTTCCAGTGCCTCGAGGAAATCAGTCCGCGACCGGATAGGGAAAACCGCTGATCCTCCCCCTCCCGCATCGCCCTTGAGTACAAAGGGCAGTCGAACGGCCGGGCCGTTTCGATGCCTGTCCGCCGCAGCATCCTGCGGCGAAAGGTAGATCGCCGTCCGAGGATGGGGGATTCCCAAGGCCCTGAACAGCTCTATCTGGCGTGCCTTGCCTCGATGTGTAAACCTGGCCGAAAGATTTGGGAAGTGGGTGCTTGCAAGTGAAGCCACCTCCCTGTAGCGTGTAGGGGATGTGTACTTGGGCATGAGCACACCCGCTGCCCCTGAAATCAGGCGGACCGATTCCGTATCCAGGGGGCCAAGCGGGGGCAGGTTTTGGTCAAGCCTTATCCGGTGGTGAAGGGAAACAAAGTAGTCTCTTCTCATGGCCTGCAAGATAACACAACACGGCCTTCAGCGCCAGGATCCCGGGACGGGCGGACCCCCGGCATAGGACAAAGGGCGCCCTTGATGCCGCGATATGTTAGGAGGTATGGTTATCATGAAAATTCTCGATGACATCATCTCGACCCTAGATTTCAACGCCCCCCTAAAGGATATCCGCCAGGGGGTCTTCCACACTGCGGTATTATCGCGTTATTGTGGACTGGCCGCATCGCTTCCCCGCGACGCCCTTAAACAGACGCCTCCATTGGTCAAGGAGGCAGGGGCGCTTTTGGACAAGACCACCGAGCAGTTGGTCCGAATGGCTTACTCAAAGAGCGTATTGGAGGCGGCAATCGGGATGGCCGCAGTCAACTCGCTGCTGGAGGTCGATGTTGATGCATGCGAGGAGCTCAATGCAGCGGAGCTGATCTTGAGGCGCGGGGAGGGTAAAAGAGTCGCGATTGTCGGTCATTTCCCCTTCATCCCCAGGATCCGGGAAAAGGCCGGGGAGCTCTGGGTGATCGAGAAGAACCCCAAGGGAGAAGACTTCACCGAAGAGGACGCTGAACGACTCATCCCTCGAGCCGAAGTGGTAGCCGTCACCGGGACCGCGCTGACCAATCATACGCTCCAGGATCTGCTGGGGCGGTGTGCTCCCGGGGCCTACGTCTTGATGCTGGGGGACACCGTACCCCTCTCTCCCGTCCTCTTCGACTACGGCGTTGACGCGCTGTGCGGCACCAGGGTCTTGGATTCGGATCTGGCGCTCAACTGCGTCAGCCAAGGGGCCAACTTCCGGCAAATAAAAGGGGTAAAGCGCCTTACCCTGATCAAGGATCAGACGCCGGTCAACTGGACGTAAGCCTTTCTGGACCGGGGGCCGTCGAACTCACAGAAAAAGATCCTCTGCCACGTCCCCAGGACCAATCGGCCGTTTTCCACGATGACCGATACGGAGCTTCCAGTAAGCGACGCCTTGATGTGGCTGTCTGCGTTTCCCTCCATGTGCCTATAGTCCCTGCTTCGGGGGACAAGCTCGTTGAGCTTGCCTATTATGTCTTCGCACACCGCGGGATCCGCCCCTTCGTTGATGGTGATTCCTGCGGTGGTATGGGGGACATATACCGTACAAACTCCTTGCTTCAACCCGCTCTTCTCCACTTCTCCCCGCACTTCAGAGGTTATGTCCGTCATCTCCGTTCTCGATCCCGTCCTTATGCTTATGCTCCCAAGCATTGCATACACTCCTTTCCAGACCACCCCCCTGCTCCATGAGGGCTTTAGGCTTCGCGGATCAAGAGAGTGAAAACTTGGAGCCCACGCTGTTCAACTCAAAGGCGTGGGGAAATTCCTCTGCAAACCGCTGAATTGCCTTCCAGCCGGTGCAGTGCATGGGCGAAAGCACCTGAG
>JBKHIW010000314.1:0-3204 GCA_046538465.1 Desulfobacteraceae bacterium
CACAAAAAGAGGTTGAAGTCTAACAACCCTGAGTTGTAATTTATTGCAGAATAAATACCACTTTAAGCTGTAGGGAGGTGCTGAAATGGAAAAAGAAAGAGTTCTTGTGGTCGACGATGAGGAGGCCGTGAGGCGGTTAATGGTCCGTATCCTCAGCATGGAAGGCTATGAAGTTCACACGGTCCAAGACGGAGCAACGGCCCTTTACCACCTGGAGCAAAAACATTTCGATTTGGTGGTTACTGATTACAAAATGCCGAAGATGAACGGGCTGGAATTTGCCGGGCGAGTCCGTTCGCGTTTCCCAAACCTTCCCATCATGGTGGTGACCGGGGACGGGGAATTCCCTTCACCGCCGCATGACGGAATCGCGGCATATATGAAAAAGCCGTTTAATCCCTATAAGTTGCTTGACCTGGTAAAAAAAGTTCTCAATCAAGAGGCAAACCCAGACTGATTTCCCGGTCTGAGCCCATCATCCCCCCGTTTTATTCATCACTTCACTTTTCGCCTTGATGCCTGGTATAAGATAGCAGGTAGACATTGACCGGCTGCCCCGGTTTTTTTGAACCTCTCGACTGCTGCGGCTGTCTCGGAACCTGTAACAACGAAGTGGTTGACATGATAATCGGCATCTCCCGTCGCTGGGCCATCTTTTTCATAACCTGCCTGCTCTTTGTGCTCTCCCAGTTCTATCGGGCCTCGGTGGCGGTGATATCGCCAAACCTTATCGCGGACTTGGACCTTCACACCAGCGGTTTGAGCCTGCTCTCCGCCGTCTTTTTCTACGCATTCGCCCTCATGCAGATTCCTGTGGGGCTCTACCTCGACAGCATCGGACCCCGGATCGCCATGACTGTTCTGAGCCTGGTCGCAGTGGCCGGTTCCCTGATCTTCGCCCTGGGCGAGAGCCTGGCGGCCCTGGTCACCGGCCGGACTCTGCTGGGTATCGGCATGGCATGCAACCTGATGGGGACGCTCAAGCAGGTCACCGTCTGGTTCGGGCCGCTGCGCTTCGCCACTTTATCCGCCTTGGTAATCTCTGTGGGCACGGCAGGAAACATCGCCGCCGCCACCCCGTTGGTGCTCATGGTGCAGGCCATGGGGTGGAGGATGACCTTCGTGGTCTTTGCGGGGATAAATCTGTTTCTCGCACTTCTTTGCTTCACAGTGGTGCGGGACCGGCCTGATGCCACGGCGGCCGGACCTGCAGTAGCAAGGGTCTCGGCAAAACCAAGAGACATAATCGCCGGGGTAAAGGCCCTTTTTGCAGAAAAGGACTACTGGATAATCTCTCTGGGGACTTTTTGCCGGTACGGGATCTTTGCGGCGGTCCAAGCACTGTGGGCCGGGCCTTATCTGATGGAGCTCATCGGAGTATCCCCGGTAGCGGCCGGGAACCTCCTTTTCTTGATGAGCACGGGTATGATAGTGGGGAGCCCTCTGTGCGGGTGGTTTTCAGACTCCTGGATCCGCTCGCGAAAGCCTGTGGTGGTGGGCGGCCTGTCAGGGATGCTGATCGTCCTGGTCATTCTCGCCGGGCTGGAGTCCGGGACCGGATATCTCACCCTGGCGGTGCTTTTTTTCGGTTTCGGGTTTTTCAGCAGCGCCGGCCAGATAATGTATGCCCATATCAAGGAGCGGATGCCCATCGAGAGAGCAGGTACGGCAATGACCGGCATCAATTTCTTCACCATGACCGGGGTGGCGGTCTTCCTGCAGGGGCTGGGAAACATGATGGAGCGCCTTTACCCGGGCGAGTCCCTGGGGCCGGCCGCGTTCAGGACCTCGTTCCTGTTTTGCGCCGGGTGTCTGGCCTTGGCCTCTCTGCTTTATCTGATGACCAGGGAGACCTTGGGAAGAGGGGCCTACCGGCGTTAACAAACCCGTAACTTGCGGGAGAGGAAAGATGCGATTGGCGAATCTGAGAGTCGACGGAAACGAGGGAGCAGCCGTTCGATTGGATGAAGGCTACCTGCCGATATCGGCCTTGAACGCCCGCACGGGGGCGGACTGGCCTGAAGATGTACTGGGCCTGATAGAGAGCGGAGGCCTGGACTCATTGCAGCGCTGGTATGAGAGCGGGGGGCCGGATGAGTTCAGAGGAGGGCGGGAAAAAGACCTTCTGCCCGCAGGGCGGGCCGGGCTCGGGCCTCTCTACCGCCGACCGGGAAAGATTTGGGGTATCGGACTCAATTATGCGGCCCATGCCGCGGACCTCTCGGAGTCGGCACCCACACTCGCCCCGGCGAGCTTCATGAAGCCTTTTACCACTATCATAGGCCCGGGCGATGAAATCCAGATCCCGGTCCAGTCGAAAAAGACCACGGCCGAGGCCGAGCTGGGGCTGATCATGGGCAGGCGGTGCAGGTCTGTCGATCAGGAAAACTGGCTGGAGGTGGTAGCCGGGTTCACCTGCGTTATAGACATGACCGCCGAGGACATACTCAGGTTGAACCCCCGATATCTCACCCTTTCCAAGAGCTTTGACACCTTCTTCAGCTTCGGCCCGGAGCTGGTTACTCCGGATGAGATCTCTGATCTAAAAGAATTGAATATTGCCACTGTAGTAAACGGGACCACGGTAGCTCAAAACTCCCCGAGCAACATGACTTTTTTCCTCGACCGTCTGATCTCCTTTCACTCCGAGGTCATGACTCTGCTGCCGGGCGACGTCATTTCCACGGGCACCCCCGGGGCGGCAGAGATCAGCCATGGCGACATCGTGGAGTGCCGGATCGACGGCTTCGCCCCCTTGACCAACCCTGTGGTGGATCTGAAGACCGTCTGAGATGTCCGTTTACTGAAAGTATTTCTTGTATTCTCCGTAGCCTTCCTTATCAAGGTCTTCTTTGGGGATGAAGCGAAGAGCCGCTGAATTGATGCAATAGCGCCTTCCGGTGGGCGGCGGGCCGTCTGGAAAAACATGGCCCAGGTGAGAGTCGCCCGAGCGGCTCCTCACCTCCGTACGAATGGTGCCCAGGCGGCGGTCCTCCCGCTCCACGATATTGTCCGGCTCAACCGGTTTGGTGAAGCTGGGCCACCCGGTCCCTGAGTCGAATTTATCCATTGAGAGAAAGAGCGGCTCTCCGGATACAATGTCCACGTACAGGCCGGGCCGATGGTTGTCCCAATACTCGTTTCTAAACGGCGGCTCGGTCCCGTCCTCCCGGGTTACATGATATTGCATGGGGGTCAACTTCT